>NZ_JAJSZC010000004.1:21779-93458 GCF_036815105.1 Streptomyces sp. IBSBF 3136 | reverse complement strand
GTTCAGGTCCGGGGGCGCGGCGGGGCGGTGAGTTGGTGGGCCGGTGGGCCGGCCGGACTGCGGGCCGGGCCTCCGGCGGACGGCTGTCTCGAGGGTGGTTCTGGTGTCCGGCGAACGGGTTGCCCGGCGGGCCGACCACCCGTCAGACGACCGTCCGTCAGACGACCGTCCGTCAGACCGGCCGTCCGTCAGACCGACCGTCCGTTGTTCCGACCCGCCCGGGCAGGGCTCAGGTTCCGGCGATCAGCGTCGCCCCGAGGCCCAGCATGGTCAGGGCGACCAGGCCGTCCAGTACGCGCCAGGCGGTGGGGCCGGCGAGGACGCGGCCGAGGAGGCGGGCACCGAAGCCGAGGGCGGCGAACCAGCACAGGCTGGCGAGTGCGGCACCGAGTCCGAAGGTCCAGCGCAGTGGGCCGCGGTCGGCGGCGAGCGACCCCAGCAGGAACACGGTGTCCAGGTAGACGTGCGGGTTCAGCCAGGTCATGGCCAGGCAGGTCAGCACCGCCCGCCGGAGCGAGCCCGGCGCCGTCCCCCCGGTGGCGTTCAGGCCGGTGCCGGGCCGGGCGACCCGGCGGGCGGCGAGCACGCCGTAGCAGAGGAGGAACGCCCCGCCCACCAGTCCCACGGCCCGGACCGCGCCCGGCCACGCCACCACCACCGCGCCGACACCGCCGACGCCGAGCGAGATGAGCAGCGCGTCGGACAGGGCGCAGATGCCGACCACGGCGAGGACGGCGTGGCGGCGCACCCCCTGGCGCAGGACGAAGGCGTTCTGGGCACCGATGGCGACGATGAGGGAGAGGCCGGCGCCGAATCCGGCGGCCGCGGCGGTCAGGGCGTGGTCCATGTCTTCGACGGTAGGAAGGCTGCCGACGTAGGTACAGCTAAAGATTCTTACGTATCCTTAGCTGTCGTGATGACGGAGCTTCCCCTGGAGCAGGTGCGCACGCTGCTGGCCGTGGTCGACGAGGGCACCTTCGACGCGGCGGCCGCGGCCCTCCATGTGACGCCGTCGGCGGTCAGTCAGCGGGTCAAGGCGCTGGAGCAGCGCACCGGCCGGGTGCTGCTCCGGCGCACCAAGCCGGTGCGGCCCACGGAATCCGGGGCGGTGCTGGTGCGGTTCGCCCGGCAGCTCGCCCGGCTGGAGCGGGACGCGCGCGGCGAGCTCGGGCTGAGCGGCACCGGGGAGCCGACCCGGGTGTCGGTGGCGGTGAACGCGGACTCGCTGGCGACCTGGTTCCTCGGGGCGCTGACCCGCGTGCGCGGAATCTGCTTCGAGCTGCACCGGGAGGACGAGGACCACACGGCGGAGCTGCTGCGCGAGGGCCGCGTGATGGCGGCGGTGATGTCCTCCCCGGACCCGGTGCCGGGCTGCTCGGTCCGCGCCCTGGGCCGGATGCGCTATCTGCCGGTGGCCTCGCCGGAGTTCGCCGGGCACCACCTCGACGGCCCGCTGCCGGATGTGCTGCGGGAGGCTCCGGTGATCGTCTACGACCGCAAGGACGACTTCCAGGACGGCTTCGTGCGCCGGCTCGGCGGCACCGGCGCCGGACCGCTGCGCCACTCCGTCCCGACCTCCGAGGGCTTCGTCGCGGCGGTCGCCGCGGGGCTCGGCTGGGCCATGGTCCCCGAGGCCCAGGCCGATCCGCTGCTGCGCGACGGACGCCTCGTCCTGCTGGCGCCCGGCGCGTGGATGGACGTCACGTTGTACTGGCAGCAGTGGAAGCTCGACTCCCCCGCCCTCGCGGCGCTGGCCGACGCGGTGGCGTCGACGGCGGCGGAAACCCTGCGCACCTGACCCGGCCACGCCCCCGGGCCCGCCCCACCCGGCCGACTCCCGGCCAGGCGCAGTCACAGCCGGCGCAGGCCAGACTCAGCCGCGTCCGCACCCGGGCCGGCCTCGGACAACGCCAGCCCGGGCCAGACTCACACAAGGCCAACTCCCGGCCACGCGCAGTCCCGACCGGCCGCAGGCCAGGGCCTCAGTCACAGCCGACTCCCGGCCAGCCGCAGGCCAGGCGCAGCCGTCCGCCCGCCGCGCTCGGTCGCGGCTGGTCCCGGGGCCGGCTCAGCCACTGCCGCCGGCCGCCGCGAGGCGGCTCTCCGCGCTGTCCAGCAGCATGTCGAGCGCCGTCGGATAGGCGCTGGTCACCATGCGCCTGGCCAGCAGGGGCGCCGCCTCGGCGATGCGCGGGTGGGTGGTGCGGGGCAGGCGGGCGTAGGTCGAGTGCCACTTGTCCTCGTCGGCCCGCTGGGAGGCGCTCGGCAGGGCGAGGGAGGCGGCGTCGAGGGCGGCGAACGCCAGCGTCTGGTCGATGAAGGCGTGGTAGACGGCGACGGTCTCCGGCAGGGAGAACCCGCCCGAGCGCAGCACGTCGAGCACCGCCTCGTCCGCCGCCAGCTCATGGGCCCGCCCGGTGACCCGGTTGGCGGTCAGCAGCGCCGCCTGCGGGTGGGCGACGTACGCGGCGTGGATGCGCAGCCCGATGGCCCGCAGGTCGGCCCGCCACCGCCCGGTGGGCCGCCAGCCCGCCAGCGCCTGCCCGATCAGCGCGTCGCCGATGGCCAGGGTGAGGTCGTCCATGCCGCGGAAGTACCGGTACAGGGTGCTCGGATCGCAGTCCAGTGCGAGGCCCAGACGGCGCGCGGTCAGTCCCGGGCTGCCGTGCTCGCGCAACAGGCGCAGCGCGGCCTCGACGATCAGCGGCTCGGACAGCACGGTGCCGCCGCGTGTCGGACGGCGTCGGCGGCGCTTCTCCTCGGGTACCACGGGCTTGGGCACGGCGGGTCCTCCCGGTCCTCCTGCGTCCTCGTGTGTCCTCGCATCCGCACCTTATGCCAACGCCATTGACCTTACGACTCCCCCAGGCGTTGCATACGGGCCAGGACGCGCCCGACCC
Source organism: Streptomyces sp. IBSBF 3136 (assembly GCF_036815105.1). Classification (NCBI taxonomy): domain Bacteria; kingdom Bacillati; phylum Actinomycetota; class Actinomycetes; order Kitasatosporales; family Streptomycetaceae; genus Streptomyces; species Streptomyces sp. IBSBF 3136. The sequence continues at coordinate 90,558 of NZ_JAJSZC010000004.1, read as the reverse complement.
GTTTCGTTCGTACCGTGACATGCAGGGAGATTCCGACATGCGTGTACTGCTCGTGGGAGCCGGTGGTGTGGGTACCGCCATCACCCGGATCGCGGCCCGCCGCCCATTCCTGGACCTGATGGTGGTCGCCGACTACGACTCCGCCCGCGCCGAGGCGGCGGTCGCGGCGCTCGGCGACGCCTCGGACCGGTTCCGCGCCGAGCGGGTGGACGCGGGCGACGAGGCCGGTGTGGCCCGGCTCCTCGCCCGGCACGGCTGCGACGTGCTGCTGAACGCCACCGACCCGCGGTTCGTGATGCCGCTGTTCCGCGCGGCCCGGGCGGCCGGCGTCGGCTATGTCGACATGGCGATGTCCCTGTCCCGGCCGCACCCGGAACACCCGTACGAGAAGTGCGGGGTCATGCTCGGCGACGAGCAGTTCGCGCTGGCCGCCGATTGGGAGAAGGAGGGGGCGCTGGCCCTGGTCGGCATGGGCGTGGAGCCCGGCCTCTCGGACGTGTTCGCCCGCTACGCGGCCGACGAACTCTTCGACACCATCGACGAGATCGGCATCCGCGACGGCGCGAACCTCACCGTCGACGGCTACGACTTCGCGCCGTCCTTCAGCATCTGGACCACCATCGAGGAGTGCCTGAACCCGCCGGTCGTCTACGAGGAGGAGCGTGGCTGGTTCACCACCGAGCCGTTCAGCGAACCCGAGGTGTTCGACTTCCCCGCGGGCATCGGGCCGGTGGAGTGCGTGAACGTGGAGCACGAGGAGGTGCTGCTGGTGCCCCGCTGGGTCGGCGCGCGGCGCGTCACCTTCAAGTACGGCCTGGGCGAGGAGTTCATCGAGACGCTGAAGACCCTGCACCGGCTGGGACTTGACCGTACGTCACCGGTGACGGTGCCGGGCCCGGACGGACCGGTGGCGGTCTCGCCGCGGGACGTGGTCGCGGCGTGCCTGCCCGACCCGGCGACGCTGGGCGAGCGGATGCACGGCAAGACGTGCGCGGGCACCTGGGTGCGCGGCACGAAGGACGGGGCGCCGCGCGAGGTCTACCTGTACCACGTGGTCGACAACCAGTGGTCCATGGCGGAGTACGGCTGTCAGGCGGTGGTGTGGCAGACGGCGGTCAACCCGGTCGTCGCCCTCGAACTCCTCGCCACCGGTGCCTGGTCGGGCACGGGCGTCCTCGGCCCCGAGGCCTTCCCCGCGCGTCCGTTCCTCGACCTGCTGACCGCCTACGACTCCCCCTGGGGCCTGCGCGAGCAGTGATGGGCGCGGTCGCCGTCGTCCGATCTCTGCCGGTTCCGCTGTTTCATGCGGCTCCGACCGGTCACCCGAACCCGGAGCACGCACTCGACAGGGCGCACGACACGACACCAGGAGACTTCGATGCAGAACTGGCGCGACCATGCCGCGTGCCGACAGGAGGACCCCGACCTGTTCTTCCCGATCGGCACCACCGGCCCCGCTCAGGTGCAGGCCCAGCAGGCGAAGGCGGTCTGCGGACACTGCCCGGTCCGTGAGCAGTGCCTCGACTGGGCGCTGGACACGGGACAGAGCATCGGCGTCTGGGGCGGTACGACGGAGACGGAGCGGCGCGCGTTGCGGCGCCGCGTCCGTTCCCGACCGCGCTCGGGCTGAGCCCGGGCGGGGGGCGGGGGCGTCGGCGGCCGGTACGGCGCAGCGGCCCCGACGCCCCTCCTGCCGGGCCACCTCGGCCCTGGCCTCGTCGATCGTCTCGTCGGCGATCCGGCACATCGGTCCCCGTCCGCGAAGAGCGGTTCGTCCGGGCCCCGGCCCGTTTCCTGGCCCTTGAGGGTCCGGGGACGTGGGCCGGGGCCCTTCTCGTGCGGCAGGTGGGCCCGGTCGTGAAGCGAGCCCTTTGGAGCAGCGCACGTACGAGGCCCTTGAACCGGCGCGGGAGCAGGCGGTGCCGCTCTCAGCGGGCGTCGCCGGGTGGCGCGGCCGCGGGCAGCCGCAGGGTGAACACGGCGCCCGTGCCGGGTTCGCTCGTGGCCCGGGCGGTACCGCCGTGCGCGGCGACCAGGTGCCGCACGATCGGCAGGCCGAGGCCGCTGCCGCCGGTGCGGCGGCTGCGGGACTTCTCGGCCCGCCAGAACCGGTCGAACACGTGGGGCAGGTCCTCGGGGGCGATGCCGGTGCCGGTGTCGGCGACGGTGAGGACGACCTCCTGGCCGTCCGGGCGGGCGGCCAGCGTGACCGAGCCGTCGGCGGGGGTGTGCCGCAGCGCGTTGGAGACCAGGTTCCCGAGGACCTGGCGCATCCGGACCGGGTCGGCGTCCAGCCAGGCGGTGGCGTCGGCGTCGGTGCGCAGGGCGACCCCGGCGGTGCGGGCGGCCATCCGGTGGGCGGCCGCGACCTGGTCGAGCAGGTCGGCGGCGCGCAGCGGCTCGCGGTGCACGCGCAGGGTGCCCGCGTCGGCGGCGGCCAGGTCCTGCAGGTCGTCGATGATCCGCTGGAGCACCAGTGCCTCCTCGTGCAGCGAGGCGAGCAGCTCCGGGTCCGGGTCGACGACGCCGTCGCGGACCACCTCGAGCCAGCCGCGGATGTTGGTGAGCGGGCTGCGCAGTTCATGGGCGATGTCGCTGACCATGGCCTTGCGCTGGGCCTCCAGGCGTTCCCGGCGCTCGGTCAGGTCGTTGAACGCCTCCGCGAGGATGCCGATCTCGTCCCGGGTGGCCACGGGCACCCGGACGTGCAGTTCGGGCGGCTGCTGCGCGGCCTCGGTGAGGGCGCGCAGCGGCCGGGAGAGCCGGAGGGCGACCAGGGCGGTGACGGCGACGGTGACGGCGAGCACCAGGCCGGCGGCGCCGACCACCTTGGCCTTGTTGGCCGGTGACATGTCGAACCGGGAGGGGTTCTGGTCGCCGATGCCGAGGAACAGCTCGGCCACGGGGGCGACGTAGGGCTCCAGTTGGGTGCGGCGGGCGCTCTGCACACAGCCCTGGGCCGCCTGGGCGAGCCGGGTGCCGGCCCGGGCGTACTTGTACAGCGGGTAGCCTCCGCCCACGGGGTCGCGGCCACCGGGGTCGACGGTGAGGAACACGGGCCCCTCGATGTCCAGGCCCGCGTGCCGCAGGCAGGGCCGGGTCAGTTCCGAGAGCGCGTCCAGCGCCCTGCGTTCCGTCGGCGTGGGCGTGTTCAGTCGGCCGTCCGCGCACTGTTCGGCGGCGTAGGAGGTGTCGGTGCCCTCGGGGCTGCTGAGCACGGGGCGCCCGCTCGGGGTCCGCTGGACGGTGGACTCGACCCCGAAGCGCTCGTAGCAGCGCCTGCGCTCGGCGGCCAGCGCGTCCAGTTTCACCCGCTCCGCGGCCGTGACCCGGTACGGTCCCACCGCGCGGGGGTCGATGCCGCTGAGCTGGGCGCCGGTCTCGGTGTAGGTGTCGGTGCGCAGCGGGTCGACGGTGGCGGCGGGGCGGGGCGGCAGCGGGGTGCCGCGGGGCGCGGAGTCGGCGACGACGGTGCGGTCCGCTGTGGTCAGGGCGATCCGGCGGCCGGTGCTCGCGGCGAGGTCGCGGACCGTGCGGCGGACGTCCGCCCAGTCGGCGTGGGTGGCGGCGTAGCCGCTGAGCCGGGCGAGGATGCTGTTGTCGGCCGCGAGGTCCTGGCCCTGTTCCTCCTTCAGGGCGCTGGTGGTGGTCGTGACGGCGAGCCAGGCGGTGGCCGCGACCGAGCAGACGGCGATGAGGGCGGAGACGGACAGCAGCCGGACGAGCAGCCGTTTGCGCAGCGGTGTCCGGCGCCCGGCGGCCGCTCCGCGTCTCACGGCCGGCCGCCGCTGAGCTTGTAGCCGACGCCGAACACGGTCACCAGGCGGACCGGCCTGCGCGGGTCGGCCTCGATCTTGCGGCGCAGGTTCATGATGTGCACGTCGACGGCCCGTTCGGTGGAGGACCGGTCGAAGCCGCGGGTGCACTGCAGCAGTTGCCGCCGGGAGAACACCCGGTCCGGTTCGGCCGCCATGGCCAGCAGGATCTGGAACTCGGCCGGGGTGCACTCCACCGGTGTGCCGTCGCAGCGCACCTCGTGCCGTCCCGGGTGGACGGTCATCCCGCCGGCGCGGACGACCGGGTCGTCGTCGCGGGCGCCCGCGGCCCGTCCGCCGCGTCTGAGGACGGTGCGGATCCTGGCCATCAGTTCGCGCGGGCTGTACGGCTTGGTCATGTAGTCGTCGGCGCCCAGCTCCAGGCCGAGCAGCACGTCGTCCTCCGCGGACCGGGCGGTGAGCATGACCACGGGGAGATCGGGGTCCTCGGCGTCGGCGCGCAGCACCCGGCACACGCCGAAGCCGTCGATCACCGGGAGCATCAGGTCCAGCACCAGCAGGTCGGGTCTGAGCCGGCGGACCGCGTCGAGCGCGGCCGCTCCGTCGTGCACCACCGTGGCGGTGTGTCCCTCGGCCAGCAGGGAGCGGCGGATCAGTTCGGCCTGCTTCTCGTCGTCCTCGGCGACCAGTACATGTGCGCACACGAGTTCGGATCCTAGGCGGCTCAGCGGGCGAGCCAGTCGGCGTAGCCCATGACGACGACCGGGTGCCGGTGCGGGTCGAGGGTGCGCAGGAGTTCGCGCATGTGCGACCGGGCGACGCTGACGCAGCCGTGGGTGGGGCCGCCGTGGTCGACGTGCAGCCATACACCGCCGCCCCGTCCGGGGCCGAGCGGGCGGGTCCAGTCCAGCGGGGAGGTGCCCCGCACCCGGTTGTAGTCGATGGCGACGACGTAGTCGAAGGCCCCGATCAGCGGCTCGCCCCGGAAGCCGGTGCCGCGCGGGGTGAAGCCGGTGGAGCGGTGGTACGGGAGCCTGCTGCCGGGGTCGTGCAGCAGTCCGCCGGCGTCGCTGAGGGTGTAGACGCCGAGCGGGGAGCGCAGGTCCCCGGCCATGTGGTGGGCGCTCCAGCCGCGCAGCGCGTTGTGCGCGGGCCAGGCGGCGCCGGCCTGCCAGCCGGTGGCGGTGCGCTCGTGCACGACGACGGTGGAGCGCGGGGAGTTCCTGCCGCGCCCGGTGACCACGACGGCCTGCCGGCAGCGGTCCGGTATCGCGGCGGTCGTCCGGGGGCCGAGGCCGGGGATGGCGCGCGGTGCCGCCTCCGCCTGCATCTCCGGAGCGCGGGCGGCGGGTGCGGTGGCTGTCGGTGCCGGATGGGGGGCGGCGCCGGCGCGGCGCTCGGTCGCCTCGGCTCCGCCGCCGCAGCCGGTGAGCAGCAGCGGGGAGCCGAGCAGACCGAGGCCGAGACCGACGGCGGTTCTGCGACGGATCATGGGTCGACGATGGCCGACACATGTGTGGAACTTGTCAGGTTCAGGCCTTGTTCGGCTTGCCCTGCGCGTAGAGCCAGGTGTGGAACAGGCCGCTCAGGTCCTTGCCGGAGATCCGCTCGGACAGCTTCACGAACTGGGCCGTGGTGCCGTGCCCGCCCCGGTGCTCGGTGGCCCAGGCGCGCAGGATGCGGAAGAAGTCGTGGTCGCCGACGGCCTTGCGCAGCTCGTGCAGGGTCATCGCGCCACGGGCGTAGACCGGCGTGTCGAAGATGTTCTTGCCGCTGCCGGGGTCACCCGGCGGGAAGGCCCACAGCTCGTTGCCCGCCGGGCGGGCGTACAGGGCGTCGAAGGACTTCTGGGCGCTGTCCCCGCCGTGCTGCTCGCTGTAGAGCCACTCGGCGTAGGTGGCGAAGCCCTCGTTGAGCCAGATGTCCTTCCATGCGGTCAGCGCGACGGAGTCGCCGAACCACTGGTGGGCGCTCTCGTGGACCAGGGTGCTCACGTCGGGCGCCGAGTCGTACAGGGGCCGACTCTGGGTCTCCAGGGCGTAGCCGACGTCGGGCGCATGGTCGACGATCGAGCCGGCGGCACGGAACGGGTACGGCCCGAACAGCTTGCTCTCCCACTTCAGCACGGAGGGCAGCTTCTTGAGCACGGGCGCCGCCGCGTGCGCCTCGCGGGCGTCGACGGCGTTGTACACCTGGATGCCGTCAGCGGTGGTGTACTGCTCGGTCTTGAACTTGCCGACGGTGGCGGTGGCCAGGTAGGCGGCCATGGGCTCGGCCTGGTGCCAGCGGAAGGTGGTGCGCCCGTCGGCCGTGCGCACGCCGCGCAGGACGCCGTTGGCGACGGCGGTGCGCCCCTTGGGGACCGTGATCGTGAAGTCGTACGACGACTTGTCCTTGGGGTGGTTGTTCGCCGGGAACCAGGTCATCGCGCCCTGCGGCTCGCCGGCGACGAACGCGCCGTCGTCGGTCGGGATCCAGCCGTCCGCGGAACCGTCCGGGTCGCTGACCGGCTTGGGCGTGCCGGAGTAGCTGACGGTGACGTGGAACTCCCGGTCCTTGCGCAGCGCGTGGCGCGGGGTGACGACGAGTTCCTGGCCGCTGCGGCGGAAGCCGGCGGCGGTGCCGTCGACGGTGACCCGGGTGACCTTCAGGCCCTTGAGGTCGAGGTCGAAGCTGGTGAGCTTCTGGGTGGCGCGTGCGGTCAGGACCGCTTTGCCGTCGAGGTGTCGACCGGTGGTGTCGTAACGGAGCGTCAGGTCGTAGTGCTTGACGTGGTAGCCGCCGTTGCCGCTGAGCGGGAAGTAGGGGTCGCCCGCTCCGGACGCGCCGATGGTGCCGGCCGCGGCCGGCCCGGCGGCGGCGAGCATCGCGGCGACGGCGAACGGGACGGTGGCGAGCACCGCCTCACGGCGCAGCACCGCGGTACGTCGTCCTGGGGCCTGTCTGTGCGGTGGCGTCACGGGCGCTCCTCCTGGGGGGTGGTGAATGATCGTTTCACCCCCAGACTAGGCGCGGGTGGCGTCCCGTTTCCCCCTCGATCTGGTCAAGTCACACCGCGTCGCCGCCCGGGGGGAGCGGGCCGCCGAAGTACGCTCGCGGAACCGTCCGCGACCCGAAGGCGAGGCCGAACGTGAGTGTCCGCGTGCGCCGGATCTACGATCCGCCCGAGTCCGGTGACGGTCTGCGTGTCCTGGTGGACCGGCTGTGGCCGCGCGGTCTCGCCAAGGAGGCGGCGCGGATCGACGAGTGGCCGAAAGACATCACCCCGTCGACGGAGCTGCGCCGTTGGTTCCACTCCGGCGAGGGCTCGTTCGAGGACTTCCGCGGCCGCTACGAGGCGGAGCTCGACACGCCTGAGGCCGCCGAACTCCTCGACGGCCTCAGGAAGTCGGCCCGCAAGGGGCCGGTGACCCTGCTCACGGCGTCCAAGACGCCGGAGCGCAGTCACGCCTCCGTGCTGGCGGAGCTGCTGGGGCGCTGAGGCCGCCCCGGTGCCCGCCCGGCCGCCGGCGCGCGCCGGGGCTCAGGCCGTCTGCTGCGCCGCCGCCCGGCCGGCCGCGCGGCCGGAGAAGAGGCAGCCGCCGAGGAAGGTGCCCTCCAGGGCGTTGTAGCCGTGCACGCCTCCCCCGCCGAAGCCGGCCACCTCGCCGGCCGCGTACAGGCCGGTGAGGGGCCTGCCGTCGGCGCCGAGGGCGCGTGAGTCCAGGTCGGTCTGGATCCCGCCGAGGGTCTTGCGGGTCAGGACGTGCATCCGGACCCCGATCAGGGGGCCCGCGGCCGGGTCGAGGATGCGGTGCGGGCCGGCCACCCGGCCGAGCCGGTCACCGATGTAGCGGCGGGCGTTGCGGATGCCCTGGACCTGGGAGTCCTTGCTGTACGGGTTGGCCATCTGCAGGTCGCGGGCCTCGATCTGGCGGCGCACCTCGGCCGCGTCCAGCAGCGGCTTGTCCGTGAGGCCGTTCATCTTCTCGACGAGCTGTTCGAGGGTGCCCGCGGTGACGAAGTCCGCGCCCTTGTCCAGGAAGGCCTGCACCGGCGCGGGGGCGCCCTTGCCGAGCACCCGGTCACGCAGCACCGCCTTACGGTCCTTGGCGGTGATGTCCGGGTTCTGCTCGGAGCCGGAGAGCGCGAACTCCTTCTCGATGATCTTCCGGGTGAGGACGAACCAGGAGTGGTCGTACCCGGCGATGTCCTCGGTGGTGCGCAGGTACCGGAGCGTGCCGAGCGTGTCGTAGCCGGGCAGGCAGGGGTCGGGCAGCCGGCGGCCGAGAGCGTCGAGCCAGATGGACGACGGGCCGGGCAGGATGCGGATGCCGTGGCCCGGCCAGACGGGGTCCCAGTTCTGCAGGCCCTCCGTGTAGTGCCACATCCGGTCCCGGTTGACCAGGCGCACGCCCGCCTCGGCGCTGATGTCGAGCATGCGGCCGTCGACGTAGGCGGGGACGCCGGTGACCATCTCGGCGGGGGGTGTGCCCAGCCGCTCGGGCCAGTAGCGGCGGACGATGTCGTGGTCGGCGCCGATGCCGCCGGTGGTCACGACCACGGCCTGCGCGGTGAGTTCGAACTCGCCGACGCGGTCGCGGTTGGAGGCCACGCCGCGCGGCGCGTGGTCCTCGGCGAGGACGGTGCCGCGCACGCCGCGTGCCGCGCCGTCCTCGACGACCAGTTCGTCCACCCGGTGCCGGTGGTGGAAGGTCAGCAGTCCGTCGCGGGCGGCCTGGCGGGCGTACCGGACGAAGGGCTCGACCACGCCGGTGCCGGTGCCCCAGGCGATGTGGAAGCGGGGCACGGAGTTGCCGTGCCCGTCGGCCCGCAGGTCGCCGCGCTCGGCCCAGCCGACGGTGGGCAGCAGCTCGATGCCGTGCCCCCGCAGCCAGGACCGCTTCTCGCCGGCCGCGAACTCGACGTAGGCGCGGGCCCAGCGCACGGCCCAGGAGTCCTCGTCGTCGAGGCGGTCGAACTGCGCGCTGCCGCGCCAGTCGTTCCAGGCGAGGTCGAAGGAGTCCTTGATGCCGAGGCGCCGTTGCTCGGGCGAGTCGACGAGGAAGAGCCCGCCGAAGGACCAGAAAGCCTGGCCGCCGAGGTTGGCGGCGTTCTCCTGGTCGACCAGGGCGACGCGCCTGCCCCGGCTGGTGAGCTCGTGCGCCGCGACGAGGCCGGCGAGACCGGCTCCGACGACGATGACGTCCGCGTCCATGGCGGCCATGGTGTCCGTTTCCTTCCGTCTGCGAGTCATTCGGTGGTGCCGCTGCCGTCGGTCAGCAGGGCGGTGAGCAGTTGTCCCAGCCAGGTGCGGGCCGCGTCGACGTCCCGGTCGAGCAGCAGCTGGGTGGTCACGCCGTCGTAGGCCGCGACCACCGCGTGGGCGGCGCCGTCGGCGTCGCCGAGCACGGCGGGGAGCTCGGTGTGGCCGCGGGCCCGGGAGAGCCGGTCGGCGACGGCCGCCCGGAGCCGGGCGCGGTGGTCCAGGAGGGCCTGGGCGACGGCCGGGTCGCGGGCGGCGTGCACCAGGAAGTCGGTCTTCACCAGCAGCCAGTCCACGTCGAGCAGCAGCACCTCGGTGACCCGCTCCACGGCGGCGGGCACGTCGAGTCCGGGGCCGTCCTGCGCGAGGGCGTCGGCCACCTGGGCGGCGATGAGGTCGGCGCGGTCCCGGTACAGCGCGAAGAACAGCTCGTCCAGGGTGGCGAAGTTGGAGTAGAAGGCGCCCCGGCTGTAGCCGGCGGCCTCGCAGACCTCCTCGATGGAGACACGTCCGAAGCCCTTGGCGGCGAACACCGCGAAGGCGGCGTCCAGCAGGTTGGCGCGCGTCCGGGCCCGGCGCCGGGTGACGCGCCGCGCCGTGTCCTGCGATGTCATGTGGCGACCCCCGTTCGATACGGCAATGTATCGGATACACCGGTGTATCGAAAGGCTCGCGAACGTGCGAGACCGCGAAACGCGAACCCGTGAACCCATGAACCCGTGAACCCGTGAACCCGTGAATGGAACGTATTTTCGATTCTGGAGTAGGCTGGGCTCATGTCCACGCACCTCCAGGGCTCCCTGTTCGACCAGACCGACGAACTGCGACTCGGTCCGCTCGGCGAGCTGCGCCGGACCGAACTGGGCGCAGGCGCCTGGATCGACGTGCTGCCGGGCTGGCTGACCGGGGCCGACGCACTGTTCGAACAGCTCGCGGCCGAGGTCCCGTGGCGGGCGGAGCGCCGCAAGATGTACGACAACGTGGTGGCCGTACCGCGGCTGCTCGCCTTCTACAAGGCGGCCGACCCGCTGCCGCACACCGTCCTCGACGAGGCCCGCGCCGCCCTCTCCGCGCACTACGCCGACGAGCTGGGCGAGCCCTTCACCACCGCCGGGCTGTGCTACTACCGCGACGGCCGGGACAGCGTCGCCTGGCACGGCGACCGGATCGGACGCGGCGCCCGGGAGAACACGATGGTCGCCATCCTGTCCGTCGGCGCGCCCCGGGACCTGCTGCTGCGGCCGGCCGGAGGCGGCGGCGGCGGCGCGACGGTCCGGCGGCCGCTCGGCCACGGCGACCTCATCGTGATGGGCGGCTCCTGCCAGCGCACCTGGGAACACTGCGTCCCCAAGACCGCCCGGGCCGCGGGCCCCCGTATCAGCGTCCAGTTCCGGCCGCACGGCGTGCAGTGAGACCACCCGGGCTTAGGGTTCCTCCCATGGCCTTGCAGATCAACGCCACGAACCCGGAGCACCCCGCGCTCCTGCTCGAACTGCCCTGGGACACGCCCCTGGAGGAGTGGCCCGAGAAGTACCTCGTGCCGCTCCCTCGCGGCATCTCCCGGCACGTGGTGCGCTACGCCCGGGCCGGCGACGAGGTGATCGCGGTCAAGGAGCTGGCCGAGCGGCCCGCCCTGCGCGAGTACGGGCTGCTGCGCGACCTCGACCGGCTGGGCATCCCCGCGGTCGACCCCCTCGCCGTGGTCACCGGCCGCGCCGACCGCTCCGGCGCGCCGCTGGAGCCGGTGCTGGTCACCCGGCACCTGCGCGGCTCGCTGCCGTACCGCTCCATGTTCGAGACGACCATGCGGCCGGCGACCATGCACCGGCTGATGGACGCCCTGGCCGTGCTGCTGGTCCGGCTGCACCTGGCCGGATTCGCCTGGGGCGACTGCTCGCTGTCGAATACCCTGTTCCGGCGGGACGCGGGCGCCTACGCCGCCTATCTCGTCGACGCCGAGACCGGCGACCTGCACCCGAGGCTCAGCCCCGGGCAGCGGGAGTACGACCTGGAGCTGGCCCGGGTGAACATCAGCGGCGAGCTGCTGGACCTGGAGGCGTCCGGCGCGCTGCACCCCTCGGTGGACCCGGTGGAGTTCGGGCACGAGATCTGCACCCGCTACGACGGCCTGTGGCAGGAGCTGACCCGTACCTCGGTGTACCCCGCGGGCAAGTCCCACTACATGGAACGCCGGATACGCCGGCTCAACGACCTCGGCTTCGACGTGGCCGAGATGCAGATCGAACACTCCGCCCACGGGGACACGGTCACCTTCGTGCCCAAGGTCGTCGACGCCGGCCACCACCAGCGCCAGCTGTTGCGGCTGACCGGTCTCGACACCGAGGAGAACCAGGCGCGGCGCCTGCTGAACGACCTGGAGAGCTGGATGGCGACCCAGGACGACCACGCGCCCGGCGATCCCCTCGCCGCCCGCCCCGAGGTGCTCGCCCACCGCTGGGTGCGGGACGTGTTCCGGCCCACGGTCCGCGCGGTCCCGCCGGAGCTGCGCGGCACCATGGACCCGGCCGAGATCTACCACGAGCTGCTCGAACACCGCTGGTACCTGTCCGAGCACGCCCAGCACGACATCGGCCTCGACACCGCCGTGGCGGACTACATCCGCAACGTCCTGCCCCGGGCCCGCACCACCCTGGAACCGACCGGCCCGGAGTAGCGGGCGGCGAGCCGCGACCGGGTCACTCGTGCGGGACCACGGCCACCGGGCACGCGGCGTGGTGCAGCACGCCGTACGCGACCGAGCCGATGCGGGTGCCCACGGCCGTGCGGCGCGCCCGCCGCCCGACGACCGTCAACTGCGCGTGCGCGGCCGCCGCGAGCAGCACCTGCGCCGCGCTGCCCATCTCGACGTGCTCGGCCACGGGTACCTCCGGGAAGCGCTCCCGCCACGGCCGCACCGCCTCCGCCAGGCCCCGCCGCTCGTAGGGCTCCAGGCCGCCCTCGTCGTCCAGGAGTTTCAGCGAACCGGGGCTGTAGGCGAACACGGGCGGCAGCGTCCAGGCGCGTACGGCGCGGACCGTGGCGCCCCGGGCGGCCGCCGTCTCGAACGCGAACCGCAGGGCGTCCGCGCTGTCCTCGGGGCCGCCGTGCTGGCCCACGACCACGTCCCGGCCGGCCGCCTCGGCGGCCGGCCGGTCGTCGGCGCGCACCAGCACCACGGGCCGGGCCGCCTCGGCGATGACCTGCTGGCCGACGGAGCCCACCAGGAACCCGACCACCCGGCCGTGCCCGCGCGAGCCGAGCACCAGCATCTCGGCCTCCGCGGCCGCGCCGGTCAGCGCCCGGGCGGCCCCGTCCTCCCGCACGTCGACGGTCACCTCCAGCTCCGGGTGCCGCCCGGAGACGGTGCGCACGGCCTCCCGCACTCCCTGCGACACCCAGCCGTGCTGGGTGTCCCGGTCGGCCGTGGCCAGCGACTCCTCGTAGCGCCACACGTGCACCACGCGCAGGGGCAGGCCCCGGCGTACCGCCTCGCGGGCCGCCCAGTCCAGCGCGGCCAGGCTCTCCTCCGTACCGTCCACCCCTGCGGTGATCGGGCGTGTCATGCGTCGGGCCCTCCTCGTCGTCCGCTCTCCGGGTGCCAGTCTTCACCACGCGGGGACCGTGTCCTCGCGGCCGGGCGCCCTCCTCATACCGGAGCGGTCCCGGGCGATCGAACATACGATGGGCGGGAACCGGTGCGGTGGGCCCAGCGACACCGTGCCGCGGACCCAATCGCTCGGGGTGGGAGAGGCATGGCACAGGCCGCCGACACAGCGCGGACCGTCATCCTGACCGTGGACGACGACCCGGGGGTCTCCCGCGCCGTCGCCCGTGACCTCAGACGCCGCTACGGCGAGTCGTACCGGATCGTGCGCGCCGAGTCCGGCGAGTCGGCGCTGGATGCGCTGCGCGAACTCAAGCTGCGCGGCGACCTGGTCGCGGTGATCCTCGCCGACTACCGGATGCCGCAGATGAACGGCATCGAGTTCCTGGAAGAGGCCCTGGACGTGTACCCGGGGGCGCGCCGGGTGCTGCTGACGGCGTACGCGGACACCAACGCGGCGATCGACGCGATCAACGTCGTCGACCTGGACCACTACCTGCTCAAGCCGTGGGACCCGCCGGAGGAGAAGCTCTATCCGGTGCTGGACGATCTGCTGGAGGCCTGGCGCACCAGCGCCTACCGGCCCGTGCCCAGCACCAAGGTGGTCGGGCACCGGTGGTCGGCGCGCTCCTCGGACGTGCGCGAGTTCCTGGCCCGAAACCAGGTGCCGTACCGCTGGTACTCGGTCGAGGAACCGGAGGGGCAGCGGCTGCTGGCCGCCGCCGGGCAGGACGGGCAGCGGCTGCCGCTGGTGATCACCCCGGACTGCACCGTGCTGGTCGAGCCCGAGGCGCCCGAACTGGCCGCGCGGGTGGGCCTGGCGACGATGCCGACGGCCGACTTCTACGACCTCGTCGTGATCGGCGGCGGGCCGGCCGGGCTCGGGGCCGCCGTCTACGGTGCCTCCGAGGGGCTGCGGACGGTGCTCGTGGAGCGCTCGGCGACCGGCGGCCAGGCAGGGCAGAGCTCCCGGATCGAGAACTACCTGGGCTTCCCGGACGGCGTCTCCGGTGCCCAGCTCACCGACCGGGCGCGGCGGCAGGCCGCCAAGTTCGGCGCCGAGATCCTCACCACGCGCGAGGTGACGGCCCTGGAGGTGAACGGGGCGGCGCGGATCGTGCGGTTCGCGGACGGCTCGGCGATCGCGGCGCACAGCATCATCCTGGCGACGGGCGTGCAGTACCGGCAGCTGGAGGCCGAGGGCTGCACCGACCTGACCGGCTGCGGGGTGTTCTACGGCTCGGCGCTGACCGAGGCGTCCTCCTGCCAGGGGCACGACGTGTACATCGTCGGCGGCGCCAACTCGGCCGGGCAGGCGGCGATGTACCTGTCCAGGTTCGCCAAGTCGGTGACGCTGCTGGTGCGCGGCGCCGACCTGTCGGCGTCGATGTCGCACTACCTGATCCAGCAGATCGAGGAGGCGCCCAACATCGCGGTGCGCAGCCACACGGTGGTCCACGCGGCACACGGGACCGACCGCCTGGAACGCCTGACGCTGCGTCATGTGACCGGCGGGGAGACCGAACAGGTCGAGGCCCAGTGGATGTTCGTGTTCATCGGCGCCGCCCCGCTGACCGACTGGCTGGGCGACACGGTGGTGCGCGACGGGCGCGGCTTCATCCTGGCCGGGCCCGACCTGACCGCCGACGGACGGCCGCCCGCGGGCTGGGAGCTGGACCGGCCGCCGTACCACCTGGAGACCAGCATTCCCGGCGTGTTCGTCGCGGGCGACGCGCGCGCCGAGTCCGCCAAGCGTGTCGCGTCCGCCGTCGGAGAGGGAGCCATGGCCGTCATGCTCGTCCACCGGTACCTGGAGCAGTCATGAGCGGGCAGGTGATGCCGTGCAACCCCAAGGAGATCGGCTCCCTGTTCCTCTTCGAGAAGCTGGCGCCCGAGCAGTTGGGGCGGCTGTGCAGCGAGGGCCGGGTGGAGCTGTTCCAGCCCGGTCAGGTGTACACCGAGGGTGACCCCGCCACCTGCTTCTTCGTGATGGTCGAGGGCACGGTCGTGCTGTCCCGGCGGGTGGGCGGCGACGACGTGGAGGTGAGCCGGACCTCGCAGCGCGGGGTGTACGCGGGTGCCATGCAGGCGTACCTCGGGGACCGGGTGCGCCAGGTGTACACCAACTCGATGCGGGTGACGGAGCCGACCCGGTTCTTCGTGCTGCCCTCGGACACCTTCGCCGGGGTCATGAGCGAGTGGTTCCCGATGGCCGTGCACCTGCTGGAAGGGCTGTTCTTCGGTTCGAAGAGCACCCAGGCGGCGATCGGGCAGCGGGAACGGCTGCTGGCGCTCGGCTCGTTGTCCGCCGGGCTCACCCACGAGCTGAACAACCCGGCGGCGGCCGCCGTCCGGGCCACGGCCACCCTGCGGGAGCGGGTGGCCAAGATGCGGCACAAGCTCGCCGTCATCGCCGAGGGCCCGTTCTCCCGGGACGCGCTGGCGAGTCTGATCGAGATCCAGGAGCGCACCGCCGAGCGGGTCGCCAAGGCGCCGGTGCTCAGTCCGCTGGAGGCCTCCGACCGGGAGGACGCGCTCACGGACTGGCTGGAGGACCACGGCATCGACCACGGCTGGCAGCTCGCGCCCACGTTCGTGCAGGCGGGGCTCGACGTCGACTGGCTGGAGCAGGTCGCCGCCGCGGTGGACGCGGAGATCCTGCCGGGTGCGGTCGGCTGGCTCAACTACACCGTCGAGACCGAGCTGCTGATGGACGAGATCGACGACTCCACCACCCGGATCTCGCACCTCGTCGACGCGGCCAAGCAGTACTCGCAGCTGGACCGGGCGCCCTACCGGGTGGTGGACGTGCACGAACTCCTCGACAGCACCCTGCTGATGCTGTCCGGCAAGATCGGCTCGCGCATCCAGGTGGTCAAGGAGTACGACCGTACGCTCCCGCAGGTCCCCGGCTACCCGGCGGAGCTGAACCAGGTGTGGACCAACCTCATCGACAACGCGGTGTGCGCCATGAACGGCGCGGGCGGTGAGGGCACGCTGACCGTGCGTACGGCGCTGGACCACGAGCGGGTGCTGGTCGAGTTCCGGGACACCGGACCCGGGGTGCCGCCGGAGATCAGGAGCCGTATCTTCGACCCGTTCTTCACCACCAAGCCGGTCGGCCAGGGCACCGGGCTCGGCCTGGACATCTCCTGGCGGATCGTCGTCAACAAGCACCACGGCACGCTCCAGGTCGAGTCGGTGCCCGGCGACACCCGGTTCCAGGTGCTGCTGCCGCTGACCGCCGAGGTGCCGGCCGAGATGTCCGCCCCGACCCCCGAGGAGGCAGCATGAGCGACGAGTCCGCGATCGACCCCGGGGTGCCGCCGAGCGGCACCGGGTGCGTGGAGTGCGAGGAGGCCGGCGGCTGGTGGTTCCACCTGCGCCGGTGCGCAAGTTGCGGCCACATCGGCTGCTGCGACGACTCCCCCGCCAAGCACGCCACCGCCCACTACCGGGAGACGGGGCATCCGGTGATCCGCAGCTTCGAACCCGGTGAGGCCTGGTTCTGGAACTTCGCCACGGACGAGCTGTACGCCTCGGGCCCCGAGCTCGCCCCACCGGAGTGCCACCCCGCCGACCAGCCCGTCCCCGGACCGGCGGGCCGGGTGCCGGCGAACTGGGCGGAGACGCTGCGCTGAGGGCACCGGTCAGCGTCGGCAGCCGAGGCTGTGCAGGGGGACGGCGTCGGCCAGGGTGCGCATGCCCTGGTCGTCGAGGTGCAGGTGGTCGCCGTTGTCCAGGTGGGGCCTGATCCGTTCGGGGTCGTGGGGGCTGCGCAGGGCGCGGTCGAAGTCGGCGACCGCGTCGAAGTCCCCGCTGGTGCGCAGGAACCGGTTGACGTCCCGGCGTACGGCTTCGGCCGCCGGGTCCCATTCGGGCCAGCCCTTGAACGGGCTCACGGTCGCGACGACCAGGCACTTGCCGGCCGCGTGCACCCGCCGGGCGATGCGCCGGTAGCCGGCGACCAGGTCGGCCGCGCTGACGCCGGTGTGGGCCTTGAGGTCGTTCACGCCCTCGAAGAGCAGGACGGTGCGCACGCCGGGCAGCGAGAGGACGTCCCGGTCCAGCCGGTGCAGGGCGCTCGGCCCTGAGCCGTCGGCGAGCACCCTGTTGCCGGAGATCCCCTCGTCGGCGACGCCCCTGACCGTCGTGCCGGCGGCCCTGCTCAGGCGTCCGGCGAGGTAGTCGGGCCAGCGCCGGTCCAGGTCGGTGCTGGACTGCCAGCCGTCGGTGAGGGAGTCGCCGAGCGCCGCCACGGCGCCGGTGGCGGGGTCCGCCGGGCGCACGGAGACGGCGTCGAGGTACCACCAGGAGCCGGTCGTGCGCCGCCAGCCGGCCGCGCCGTCCCCGGCGGTGTGGTCCCCCGTCGCGAGATAGGACGTCTGCAGGGCCATCCCGTGACCGGTGGCCGGTCCCGCCGCGTCCGGGGTGTGCAGGCTGACCACCAGGTCGACGGCGGCGGGGACGTTCCCCGGCAGCGGGTCGCTCCACACGAGCGCGCCGGCCGGGACGGTCACCGTCCGGGCCCCGGAGAAGGTCAGCGGGCGGTTGCTGCCCGGACGCAGTGCGGCACCCCGGCCACGTAGCCCGGCGTGGACGCTGTCGAAGGTGAGCGGGCGGTCGCCGAAGGCGTTGGACAGGCGGACCCGCAGGTCCGTGCCGCCGACGCTGGTGCGCACGACGAGCCGGTAGCCGCGGTCGGCGCCGCCGTCGCCCAGGCGGTCCGCGCTCGCCGCCCAGGTGACCACCCCGGAGCCGGCGGGGGCGGGCCCGGCCGGGACGGGCCGGACGGACGGGGCGGTGGCCCGGGCGGGTACGGACTCGCAGGCGAGGGAGAACAACAGGACGGCGGCGACGCGGCAGGCGCAGCGGAACCGGCCGTTCACCGGTGGTCCCCGATGGTGACGGACCCGCCGGGCTCCAGGCGGACCGTCCGGGACGTGCCTGCGTGTTCCACGGAGGTCATCGTCCCGCCGATGCCGCGCGGGCGCACCTCCGGGTAGCGGTCGCCCGTCCTCGGCCGAGTCGGGCTGGACGGGGCCGGATCGATCCGGACGCGCGGATGCCCCGCACGAGGCGGGGCATCCGGTCGAACGGGTGGTGCGGGCGTCCGTCAGTGACGGGCGGCCGGCGTGTTGGCGGCGGTCACGTTGACCGCGGCCCACGCCTTGTCCACCGTCTTGTACTCGGTGCTGGTGGCCCCGTACAGGTCCTTGGCCGCCTTCAGCGTCGCGACGCGCGCGCCGTGGAAGTCGGTGGTGGAGACCATGTAGCGGGTCAGCGCACGGTAGAAGATGGCGGTGGCCTTGGTGCGGCCGATGCCCTTGACCGTGGAGCCGTTGTACGTCGGCGAGTTGTAGTTCACGCCGTTGATCGTCTTCTTGCCACTGCCCTCGGCGAGGAGGTAGTAGGCGTGCGAGGAGACACCGGAACCGGCGTGCACCTCGGTGTAGTACGTGTCCGGCGACCAGTAGTCGATCGTGCCCTCGAGCTTGTCGAGCGAGGGGTGGTCCAGGCGCCGCAGGAACTTCTGCTGCAGGCCCAGCTTCTCACCGATCAGGTAGTCCGGCGTGTCCTTGGTGTTCTTGGCGTAGAACTCCACGTTGGACCCGAAGATGTCGGCGAGCGACTCGTTCAGCGAGCCGGGCTCGCCGTACTGGTTGCCGTCGGAGTCGACGTAGGTCGGCTCCAGCTTGGCGGTCGCCTCGACCACGCCGTGGGTCAGCTCGTGACCGGTGACGTCGAGGACGACGAGCGGCTTCTTGAACATCTGGCCGTCGCCGTCGCCGTACAGCATGCAGTTGCAGGTCGGGTCCCAGAACGCGTTGGCGACCTTGCTGCCCCAGTGGACCATCGCGTGGGCGGCCTTGGAGTTGTTGGCGATGCCCTTGCGGTTGAAGGTCTTCTTGTAGAAGTCCAGGGTCTTGGTGACGCCGTACTGGGCGTCGGCGGCGGCGCTGGCACGACTGGAGGTCTTGCCGTTGCCCCACACGTTGGTGGTGTTGGTGAACTTCGTGCCGGCGCCGAAGCTCTCCGTGTACTTGCCCTTGGCGTCCCGGGTCTCGGTGCCGTACCGGCTCGGGTCCTTGAGCTGGTAGTGGCCGCGCGAGGTCGCCGTGGTGGTGAGACCGACGTTGCCCACGAAGAGGGTCTTGCCGGTGCCGTGGGCGGTGGCCGGGTAGCTCGTCGCGCCGGAGGCGCCCGAGCCGAGCAGGCCGGCGGAGGCGGCGGCGGTACCGGTGGCCGGGTCGATCGTCTCGCCGCGCTCGCGCAGCGTGTCGATCAGCTTCGGCGACAGGAACTCGTCGGCGACGGGGGTGTTGCTGCGCACCTTGCCGGTGACGGCGTCGACGACGACGGTGCTGGCGCTGCCCTTGTCGGTCACCGTCACCTGGTAGGCCAGGGTGGCGGCGCCGTCACGGGCGTCCAGGACGAGCTGGGCGCTGCTCGCGTCGCCCTTGGCGGCCTGGGCGGCCTTCGCCGCGGCCTGACCGGCGGTCAGCTTGGCGCTGGTGGTGGCCGCCTTGACGGCGTGGTCGGCCGCGCGGGTGACACCCGTGTAGGCCAGCTGCCGGTTCAGGTGGACGACGAGGTCGCCGCCGAGCACCGGGAGTCCGTTGTGCGTGCGGACGAAGCGGACGTGGCGCGCGCCCTCGGGGTCGAGGAGCACGTCCTGGGCGTGGAGTTCGTCACCGTGCGAGACACCCGTCGCCGAAGCGTGGGCGAAGGCCGCGGTGCGCGCCGCCTCCACCACCACCGTGGCGGTCGAGGTGGCGGACGCGGCGGACCGCTCCACCCCCGTGGAGGGACCCGCGAAGGCCGTACCGGCCAGGCCCGTGGCAGCCGTCGTCACCGCGACGGCGACCGCCACGGTACGTATGTGCGGTCTACGCAATCTGATCAGGGTTCCTTCGTTCGAGGCAGCCGGAAGCACCAACCGCCTTGAGACATGGCCCCGTTGGGGCCACGGGGGGCTGGTCTGGCCCCCGGGGGGTAACCCTTACGGATCAGTCATGCGCACGTAAAGCCGGAATGATCCATTTCGCGGGTTTCTATGGCAATCCTTTACAAATGACTGCCGCAGGGTGATCACGCGCCGACCCACTGTGTGTCGGCTGTGGAGACGCCCCCGTCATCCCCTAGGTTCCCAGGCCGGGATGTGACCGATGTCGCATCAAGGGCCGCGAGAACGGACGTGAAAAGCTGATGATCTCATCAACGGTGGCCAGGGGTGCGGTACTCGGGACAATCGCGCTCTCCCTGCTCGCGGTCCCGGCCCGGGCGGCCGGCCCGCACACGGACCCGGAGTCGTCGGCGGCGCTCCCGGCACCCGACGCCACCGGCCTGATCGAGGTCCTGCGCACGGCGGTGACGCAGGGCGCGCCCGGAGCGCTGGCCGAGGTCGACGACAACGGCAGCAGCTACCGGCTGGCCCGCGGCGTGGCCGACCGCGGCACCCGGCAACTCATCAGCACCGACGACCGTTTCCGCATCGGCAGCGTCACCAAGACGTTCTCGACCGTCGTCCTGCTGCAACTGGCCGACGAGCACCGGCTGGACCTGGACGCCCCGGTCAACCGCTACCTGCCCGGGCTGCTGCCGGACGACCGGATCACGGTCCGGCACCTGCTGAGCCACCGCAGCGGCCTGTACGACTACACCAACGACATGTTCGCCCGGAGCGTCGCCGGCTTCGAGGCGGTACGCGACAAGGTCTTCACCTACGGGCAGCTGGTCCGGCTCTCGCTCGCCAAGCCCCGCACCAACGAGCCCGGCGCCGCCTACGCGTACTCCAACACCAACTTCGTCGTGGCGGGCATGCTCATCGAGAAGCTCACCGGACACCCGGTGAAGACCGAGTACGACAACCGCATCCTGAAGCCGCTGAAGCTGACCGACACCTTCTACGTCCACCCCGACACCCGGATCCCCGGCCGTCACGCCCGCGGCTACCTCACCCCCGACACGGCCGGCGCTCCGCTGGTCGACGCCACCGCCCAGACCGCCTCCTGGGCGCAGAGCGCGGGCGCCCTCATCTCCAGCGCCCGGGACCTGAACACCTTCTACTCCGCCCTGCTCGGCGGCAAGCTGGTCTCCCCGGCACGGCTCGCCGAGATGGAGCGCTTCACCCGGGTCGACGCCAAGACGTCGTACGGCCTCGGGCTGCGCCGCCGCGACCTGTCCTGCGGTGTGTCGGTCTACGGCCACACGGGCGCGGTGCAGGGCTACTACACGTACGCGTTCGCCACCAAGGACGGCAGGCGCAGCGTCACGGCCGCGGCCACCACCTCCAACAACGGGAAGGTGCTCACCACCCTGGCGGGAGTGCTGGAGTCGGCCTTCTGCGGCAAGCAGGCCAAGACCCGGCGCCTCCCCGCGGCCGGGGCAGGGGACCTGACACAGTGACGGCGGGGGGTCCGGCGCCACCCCGGGGGACGGTGACGGAACCGGGGCGGTGCGTGATCTTGGCGGAACGACACCGTCCGGGACACCATGCCCCGCATGAAGGGTGATCTCTTTTCCAGTCAGCACATGGTGGCGCCCGCCGTGGAGCCGGGGATGTCCGTCGAGAACGCGAAGTGCATCAAGTACGCGGTGAACGGCGAGATGTACGCCCGCCAGGGCGCGATGATCGCGCACCGCGGCGGTCTCCAGTTCGAGCGCAAGGGCCAGGGCGTGGGCGGCATGCTCAAGCGCGCGGTCACCGGCGAGGGCCTGCCCCTGATGGTGGTCCGCGGTCAGGGCGAGGTCTGGTTCGCGCACGAGGCGCAGAACTGCTTCATCGTCGAGGTGGAGCAGGGCGACCAGTTCACCGTCAACGGCCGCAACGTCCTGTGCTTCGACTCCTCGTTGTCGTACGAGATCAGGACCGTCAAGGGCTCGGGCATCGCCGGCGGCGGCGTGTTCAACAGCGTGTTCAGCGGGCAGGGCCGACTCGGGCTGGTCTGCGAGGGCAACCCGCTGGTCATACCGGTCTCGGCGCAGCAGCCGGTGTACGTCGACACGGACGCGGTGGTCGGCTGGACCGCGCACCTGCAGACCTCCCTGCACCGCTCGCAGTCGATCGGCTCGATGCTGCGCGGCGGTTCCGGAGAGGTGATGCAGCTGATGCTCCAGGGCGAGGGGTTCGTCGTGGTGCGGCCGAGCGAGGTGACGCCCCAGAAGGTCCAGCAGCACTGACCCGCCCGGCACACCGATCCGCCGGCACGGTGGTCCGCCCGGCACGGTGATCCGCGCGTGAGGCAACCCCGCCGGCCGTTCCCGCGTCTTGTCCGACAGCAGACCGCGCCCTGACCCCCCGGGTCAGGGCATGTTTTCGGCGTGCTATACACCCTGTGTATACACGTCATGTATAGAAGGGCATGCATGTACGGCAAGGCTTTCGCCCCCGAGTACCAGGGCGCCCTGACCACCCTGTCCGTGAACTCCTCGCTGGTCGACGTGCTGGCCGAGGGCACCGAACGGCTGCGCGAGGCCGAACGGTCGGGCAGCCCCGGCGAAGCGGCCCGGTGCGGGCTGGCCGTCGCCGAGGCGCACCGGCGGCTCGGCCAGGTGCGGGACGCCGACCGGGCCTGGAAGGCGAGTTACCGGGCGGCCCGCGAGGCCGGGGACACGGCCGCGATGGCCTGGGCGTTGTGGAGCGGCGGCACCCTCGCCCGCCAGCGCGGGGCCTTCCCGCTGGCCTGGCGGCTGCTCGGGCTCGCGGCCGAACTCGGCGAGCGGGGCGGGGACGTGGTGGTGCGCGGCTACTCGCTCGCGGGCCTCGCGGAGACAGGCCGCATCCAGGGCGACTACGCCGCCGTGGCCCGTCTCCACGAGCAGCTGCTGGCCGAGGCCCGCAGGCGCGGGGAGGCCCGGCACACGGTGTGGGCGCTGGAGGGCATCGCCCAGATCCACCGCAACACCGGCGACCACGACCGGGCGTACGCCCTCTTCGCGGAGGCCGCGGAGATAGCCGAGCGGGCCGAGGACCGGCGCGGGCACGCCTGGGCGCTGCGCGGGCTCGCCGACGTCCTCTCGGTCCGCGACGGCGACACCGAGCGGGCGCTGGAGCTGCTGGCCCGGGCCGAGGAGTCGTGCCGGGCGATGAACCTGTCCAGCGCGCTCGCCTACAACCACAAGATGCGCGGCAACGTGCTGTACCGCGCCGGCCGTTACCCCGAGGCCCGGGACCTGTACCGGCTGGCGCTGGAGGAGTTCCGCGCGATGAGCGAACCGCGCGGTGAGGCGCTGGCCCGCCTCGGCCTCGCCAAGTCGCTGGCCCGCCTCGGCCGCGACCGCGCCGAGACCGCGGCCGAACTCGCCGACCTGGCGGGCATCCTGGAGCGCTGCGGGCTGCGGCACGCCCGGGAGATGGTGGCCCGCGCCCAGGAGGAGTTCGGCGTGGTGACGGAGGCCGTTCGGTGACCGCCCTCCCCTCGGCGGTGCAGGCACCGCCCCCCGCGGCCGGACTCCTCGACGGCTGCCGGGAGCTGGTGCGGCCCGCCCTCGCCGAGGCGGTGGGCCGGCTGCACCCGTGGGTGGCCGAGATGGCCGGGTACGCGCTCGGCTGGTGCGAGGTCGGCGGCGCGCCGGCCGTCGCGTCCGGCGGCAAGGGCGTGCGGCAGGCGCTGGCGGTGCTGGGCGCCCGGGCGGCCGGGGCCGAACCGCGGGCCGGGGTCCCGGCGGCGGTCGCGGTGGAGCTGGTGCACGCCTTCTCGCTGCTGCACGACGACATCATGGACGGCGACGCGACCCGGCGGGGCCGCCCGGCCCTCTGGCGGGCGTACGGCACCGGTCCCGCGGTGCTCGCCGGGGACGCGCTGTTCGCCCTGGCCGTGGAGGTACTCGCGACGGCGCCGGGCGGCCCCGGTGCGGTGCGGCTGCTCTCCGCCGCCCTCGCCGACCTGGTCCGCGGGCAGGCCGACGACCTGCTGTTCGCCGCGCGGCCCTGGCACGGTCCGCGCCGGGTGACGCCCGAGGAGTACCGGGTGATGGCCGAGCACAAGACGGGCGCGCTGCTCGGCTGCGCGCTGGCGCTGGGCGCGGCACTCGGCGGGGCGTCCGGGCCGGACGTGGCCGCGCTGGACCAAGCCGGGCGCCATCTGGGGGTCGCCTTCCAGCTGGTGGACGACGTGCTCGGGCTCTGGGGCGACCCGGCGGTCACCGGCAAGCCGGTGGGCGGCGATCTGCGGGAGCGCAAGAAGACCTTCCCGGTCCTGGCCGCCCTGGGTTCGCCCACGGCCCGTCACCTGCCCGCGCTCCTGGCCGAGCCGGGCCGGGCCGAGGAGGCGGCCGCACTGGTCGAGGAGGCCGGCGGCCGTGCCGCGACGCTGGCCGAGGCCCACGCGCACACCGCCGCCGCACGGTCCCTGCTCGCGCGTCCGGCGCTGGCCGCCGGTCCCGTCGACGAGCTGCTGCAACTGCTCGACCTGCTGGCGGACCGCCCCTGGTGAAACGGTGTTGACCTGGGGCGGTCAGCCGGGTCAGGGTGCCAGCGGCGCGGTCACCAGTCCCGCGCCGGGAAGGTGAACCACCTTGATCGGCATCTCGGACATCGAAGCCGCCGCCCGACGGATCGCCGGACACGTCGTACGGACGCCGACGGTACCGAGCCACGGGCTCACGGCGCTGCTGGGCGTCCCGGTCACCGCCAAGCTGGAACTGCTCCAGCGCACCGGCTCGTTCAAGGCGCGCGGGGCGACGGCCAAGCTGCTGTCGCTGAGCGAGGCAGAGCGGGCGGCCGGGGTCGTCGCGGTCAGCGGCGGCAACCACGGCATCGCCCTCGCGGTGATGGCGGCGGCCCTCGACGTGAAGGCGACCGTGGTCATGCCGCGCACCGCGCCGGCCCGCTCCATCGAGCTGGTCGAGGAGGCCGGGGCGTCGGTGCGGCTGACCGACGGCATGGGCAGCGCCTTCGAGCTGGTGCTCCGGCTGCGGGACGAGGGGCTCACCCTCGTCCACCCCTTCGACGACCCGGTCGTGATCGCCGCGCAGGGCACGGTGGGCCTCGAACTCGCCGAGGACGTGCCGGCCGGCGACGAGCCGACGGACGTGCTGGTGAGCGTCGGCGGCGGGGGTCTGATCGCCGGTGTGGCGGCCGCGCTGCGCGCCCGGTACCCGGACGTGCGGGTGTGGGGTGTGGAGACGGAGGGCGCCGAGGCCATGGCCGCGGCGCTGCGGGCGGGCGGTCCGGTGCAGGTCCCGGTGTCCTCGCTCGTCACGACGCTGAGCGCGCCCTCGGTGTCCCGGCTGACCTACGACCATGTGTCGGCGCTGGTCGAGGAGGTCCTGGTGGTGCCGGACGAGGCGGCCGTGCGGGGCTGCCTCGACCTCGCCGACCGGGCCAAGCTGTGGGCGGAGCCGGCCGCCGGCTGTCTGCTGCCGGCGGCCCGGCAGGTCGTGGCGCGGGTCGGCGAAGGGGCCCGGCTGGGGCTCGTGGTGTGCGGCGGGAACACCACCCCCGCCGAGATGTTCGGCTGGGCGGACCGCTTCGGGCTGCTCTGAACGCGTCGACAACCGGACGTTTACCGTCGGTTACCCGCAGGTGGATCGCAGTCCGCACATCCGTTCCCCAAACTCCCCGGCCCCCGCGGGTTATGAATAAAAGGCAAGAAGGGAGCGGGAGTTGAAGATTCTTTGAACGCACCCCCACGGGCCGCGCGTACCTCTGGGAAAGGACGAGTCGGGGGTTTCAGCGAGGTATGACCATGGTCGAGCCGCACGTCCACGCACCCGGGCCGGTGGCCGGCCGGTACCGGCTGGTCGAGGTCGTCGCGCGGGAGACGAACCGTCTGTGGTGGCACGCCGAGGACGTGACGGCGCGCCGTCCCCTGCTGGCCTCGCAGGTCGCCCTCCCGGAGAACTGCGACGCCGACACCCTGCGCCGCGCCACGGCCCGGGTCGTGCGCACCTCGGAGATCATGCGGCTGCTGTGCCCGGGCCGGGTCGCCACCGTGGTGGACGCCGTCGTGGAGGCGGGCGACCTGTGGACGGTCGCGGAGCGCATCGACGGCGCCCCGCTCGGCGAACTCCTCGACCGGACCGGCCCCTTCGTCCCGGCCCGGGCCGCGCGGATCGGCCTCGACGTGCTCGACGTGCTCCAGGCCGCCCACGACGAGGGCATCACCCACGGCGAACTGAGCCCCGGCCAGATCTTCGTCCGGGACTCGGGCCCGGCCGTCGTCGCCGGGTTCGGTCTCGCGGGCACCACCCTGGTCCCTCGGCTCACCGCGCCGTCGTACGCCTCGCCGGAGCAGGCCCGCGACGAGCGCATCGGGCCGGCCGCCGACCTGTGGGCCCTGGGCGCCGTCCTCTACACCTCGGTCGAGGGGCGCCCGCCGTTCCGCGACCGCGGCCGGCCCGACGCCACCCTGCGGGCCGTGGACCGGCTGCCGCTGCGCGCCCCGCTGCGCACCGGCGAGCTCACCCAGGCCGTCCAGGGGCTGCTGCGCAAGAACTCCCGCGAGCGGCTGACCCGGCCGGTGGTCCGCGCGGCCCTGACCCGCGCCCTCGACGACGACACCGCCACGGACCCCGCCCACTCCCCCGCGCCCGCACCGGAGCCCGCGCCTGCACCTGCACCTGCACCTGCACCTGCACCTGCACAGCCACCGACGCCTTGGTCCGAAGCCGCGCCCACACCGCACCCCACGCCTTGGTCCGAAGCCGCGCCCACACCGCACCCCACGCCTTGGCCCGAAACCCCACCCGCGCCCGCTGCCACGGCCGGGCCCGACGACGACGCCCCCGGGCCGCACGGCGGGTACACGGCCCGGCGGCGGGGCGGCGCGGGCCGCCGACGACGGCTGATGGCGGTCGGCACCGCGCTGGCGGTCGTCACCGTCGCGGCCGCCGTGCTCGCCGCCACCCAGCACCTGCCCGGCCTCTCCGCCGGGCGGGCACCCGCACGGCCCGGCACCTCCGCCGCCCCACCCGCCGAGCGCACCGCGCAGCACACGCCGGGCCAGGTCGGCAGCCCCGGCCCGAGCACCACCCCCGGCGGCTCCGCCGCCCTCCCGGCCGGCTACCGCCGCTACACCGCCCCCGAGGGCTTCTCCGTGGCGCTGCCGGACGGCTGGAGGCGGCTGAGCACCGTGCGCGCCTCCGGCCTCGTCTACCGCGTCACCTTCGGCACGGGCGACGGCTCCCCGACCCTCGCCGTCACCCACAGCGACCGGGTCGGCCCGGACCCGGCCGCCGTGTGGCGCGACGACGTCGAGCCGCAGCTCAAGCGGCTCCCCGGCTACCGGCGGGTGGCGGGCGCGGTACCCACCACCTACCAGGGCCACCGGGCCGCGGACCTGGAATGGCTGTCCGGCACCGGAGACGCGCGGGTGCACACCTTCGGCCGCGGCTTCCTGCTGGGCGGCGGGCAGGGCTTCTCCCTGCGCTTCACCACACCGGCGGCGGACTGGGGCGGCGCGGCGAACCGCCTGGCGCTGCGGGCTTTCCTGGGGACCTTCCGCCCGGCCGGGGGATGAAGCGCGGCCGGCCGTTTTCGGTTCCGCAGCCCGGGGACTCGCCTCCCATGGTGCGAATCGGATACACGATGATGACCGAGCAGGCCGGTCCCCGTGACCTGGTGGACCACGTGGTGCGGGCCGAGGAGGCGGGCTTCGACTTCTCGGTGACCTCCGACCACTACTTCCCGTGGCTGCGTGCGCAGGGCCACGCCCCCTACGCCTGGAGCGTGCTGGGCGCCGCCGCGCAGGCCACGTCGCGGATCCCGCTGATGACGTACGTGACCTGCCCGCTGATCCGCTACCACCCGGCGGTGGTGGCGCAGAAGGCGGCGACCATGCAGCTGCTCTCCGGGGGCAGGTTCCGGCTGGGGCTGGGCGCGGGCGAGAACCTCAACGAGCACGTGGTGGGCGGCGGCTGGCCCCCGGTGGACGTCCGCCACGAGATGCTCGAGGAGGCCGTGCACATCATCCGCTCCCTGTTCGAGGGCGGCCACGTGACCCACCACGGCACGCACTACGACGTGGAGTCGGCCCGGCTGTGGGACCTGCCCGACGAACCGACCCCGATCGGCCTCGCGGTCTCCGGCGAGCGCTCCTGCAAGCTCGCCGGCGAGCTGGCCGACCTGGTCATCGCCACCGAGCCGAAGAAGGGGCTGCTGGACGCCTTCGACCGGCACGGCGGGACCGGCAAGGGGCGGGTGGGGCAGCTCCCGGTGTGCTACGACCCCGACCGGGAGGCGGCGGTGAAGCGGGCGCACGCCCAGTTCCGCTGGTTCGGCCTCGGCTGGAAGGTCAACGCCGAGCTGCCGCACCCCGACTCCTTCGAGTCCGCCACCCAGTTCGTGACCACCGACGACGTCGCCTCCTCGATCCCCTGCGGCGACGACCCGGACGCCTTCGTGGAGGCCGTGCGCCCCTACGCCGAGGCCGGGTTCGAGGAGATCGCCCTGGTGCAGATCGGGGGCGACTCGCAGCCGGAGTTCCTCGACTGGTCGGCGAAGACCCTGCTGCCCGCCCTGCGGGAGGCGCTCGGCTGACCTGCCGGGCCGCAGTGTGACAAGGCCCGCACGGAATTCAGTCGGCCGGGTGAGCATTGCCTGCGTGAAAGGGGTACTAGAGGGCTCTATGCCGAACGTCTCGGAGGCCTTCGCGTGAACCCATTCGTGCACAGGACGCTGGTGGTACAGCTCCAGGCGAGCGGTACCGGCCGGTGTCCGGTGCTCGCCCACCTGAGTTACGACGCCGACGACCCGTTCGCCGTCACCGCCGTGTTCGGTCACGACGGTCATGTGCTGGCCCGGTGGCGGCTGGACCGGGAGATGCTCGGCGACGGCCTGGCCAGGCCGGTCGGCGTCGGGGACGTACGGCTGCGGCCGGTCGACACCGGCATGTCGCGCGAGCTGCGCATGGAGTTCCTCGGAGACGCCCGCCCGGACGGCGGCCGGCACCACGCGGTGGTGTACGTCTGGGCGCCCGCCATCGCCGCGTTCCTGCGCGAGACGCACCGGGTGGTGGCGCCCGGGCAGGAGGAGGTCCCGGTCGACGAACTGCTGGCGGACATCCTCAGCGGGGCTGAGTAGCGGTACTCATGCCCGCGCCCGGCGGCCGGAACCACGATGGGGTTCCTTCGACGCCCAGGCCAAGGAGCCCCGCCATGACCGCAGTGCACCGCCTCGCCCCGTCCGTGCCGCGTCGCGTGCCGCCCGTCGTGTTCGCGGTCGTGGCCGCCGCGGGCCTCGCCGTGTCCGCGTGGGACGTGCGCGACCGCGCGACCTGGTTCCTCGAGACGTTCTGGGCACTGGCCGGACTGCCCCTGGTGGTGCTGATGTGGCGGCGCTTCCCGCTCACCGGCCTGCTGTGCGGGCTGCTGGCCGCGCACACCCTGGTCCTCGCGGTCGGTGGCCACTACACGTACGCGCAGGTGCCGGCGGGCGACTGGGTGCGGGACGCCCTCGGCCTGTCCCGCAACCCCTACGACCGCTTCGGACACCTCATGCAGGGCTTCGTCCCGGCCGTCCTCGTGCGCGAACTGCTGACCCGTACCTCGCCGCTGCGCGGCAGCCGCTGGCTGGCCCCCCTGACCGTGTGCGCCTGCCTCGCCTTCAGCGCCTTCTTCGAGCTGCTGGAGTGGGCGGCCGCCGAGATCGGCGGGCACGGCGCGGACGCCTTCCTCGCCACCCAGGGGGACGTGTGGGACACGCAGTGGGACATGTTCTGCGCCCTGATCGGCGCGGTGCTGTCGGTGCTGCTGCTCAGCAGGGTGCACGACCGCGGGCTCGCGGCCCTCGAGGCCCGCACCGCCGCCCAGGGGCCTGGCCGCATGTCGACTGCCGTCTAGTCGCGCCGTCCGGTCGGCCGGTCCGGTCGGGCGGTCACGTCGTGCGGCCGGCTGCTGTGATGCCGGCGGGCCCACAGCGGAAGGCCGTACCAGCACCCCAGGTACCAGACGACGACCGCCGCGACCAGCCAGGGAACGTACGCGTCGTGCGTGGCCACCCGCAGGACGAGCAACAGGGACGAGGTCATGGTGGCGAGCAGCAGGAGCAGACCGACGAACGTCATCCGGGAGGCCAGCCGCACCGCCTGCGGTTTGACCCGGCGGCCGGCGACCAGCCGGTGCAGCGAGACCGGACCGATGAGGGCACCGGTCGCGCAGGCGCCCAGCACGACGGTCACGATGTAGATGACCTGGTCGAGATGGGCGAGGGTGGCGTACTTCGACTGGAAGACGACGGTGAGCAGGAAGCCGAAGAGGATCTGGACGCCCGTCTGGGCCACCCGCACTTCCTGGATCAGCTCGACCCACATACGGTCGGCCCGCTCCTCCTCGGTCTCGTCGCGCCCCGTGCGCCGTCCCTCCTGCGTCATGCGGTGCGTTTAACCGCCGCGACGTTCGTTCAAACGGATGGTGCGCCGGGCGTCACCGGCGGTGCTCGACCGGTGTCACCAGCGGTGCTCTGCCGGTGTCACCAGCGGTGCTCGACCTGGTCCTTGATCCGCCGGTCGTACAGGTCGCGGATCGCGGTGGAGGTCTCCTCGGACAGCGGCGGCAGCTTGGCGGCGGCCGCGTTGGCCCGGGCCTGCTCCTGATTGCGGGCACCGGGGATGACCGTGGTGACGCCGGGCTGCTCGATGATCCAGCGCAGGGCGAGCTGGGCCGGGGTGAAGCCCTCGGGCGCGAGCGCGGCGAACTCGGCCGCGGCCTCGACGCCGGTGGCGTAGTCCACCCCGGAGAAGGTCTCGCCCTGGTCGAACGCCTCGCCGTGCCGGTTGTAGGTGCGGTGGTCGTCGGCGGCGAAGACGGTGTCCTTGGTGTACTTGCCCGACAGCAGGCCGGACGCGAGCGGCACGCGCGCGATGACGCCGACGCCCGCCTCCCGGGCCGCCGGGAGCACCTCGTACAGGGGCTTCATGCGGAACGGGTTGAGGATGATCTGCACGCTCGCCACGTTCGGGCGGGCGATCGCGGCGAGCGCCTCGGCGCAGGTCTCCACGCTCACGCCGTACGCGACGACGCGCTGTTCCTCGACCAGGGTGTCGAGGGCGTCGAACACCTCGTCGGAGGAGTAGACGGGCGTCGGCGGGCAGTGCAGTTGCACGAGGTCGATGCGGTCGACGCCGAGGTTGCGGCGGGAGCGGTCGTTCCAGGCGCGGAAGTTGTCCAGGACGTAGTTGGCGGGGATCTGCTCCACCCGGCGGCCCATCTTGGTGGCCACCAGGACGTGCAGATCGGGACGGCTGCTCAGGAAGGTGGAGATGGTCGACTCGCTGCGCCCGTCGCCGTACACGTCGGCCGTGTCGAAGAAGGTGACGCCCGCCTCGGCCGCCGCCTCCAGGACGGACAGGGCCTCCTTGTCGTCCACGTCGCCCCAGTCGGCGCCCAGCTGCCATGTGCCGAGGCCGACGACCGATGCCCACTGACCCGACCTGCCGATTACGCGTTCGTCCATGGCGCCAGTGTGTCATCAGGGCGCGCGTCCCGCGGAACGGGGCGCTCCGCAAGGCCGCCGGTGCATCGTCCGCGCGGGGCGGCGTTCTGCCCCGCCGGCCCGCGGGACGGTGACGGGCCCGGCGGCAGGGGTGGTGCCCGGTGGTTCAGGCCGTGCGGGACGGGCGGTGCGGGCCCGGTCCGGGCGTCAAGTGCGCCTGCACGAGGGGCCCGTAGTGGTCCACGATCGCGTCGATGCCGGTCCCGCGCAGGTGCGGCCCGCGCGCGATGCCGTACATGACGCCGAGGCCGAGGAGCGCCGCGACGGCGAGTTCGGCGCGCAGCCCCGCCTCGGGGCCGGGGAGCCGGCCGGCGAGGCGTTCGGTCACCTGGGCGCGGAAGTTGGCCCGCAGGACGTCGCCGTGCTCGCCGTGCAGGGGGGCGAAGGCGATGCGCAGCAGCGGGTCGGCCCCGCGCTCGCGCTGGCTGGCCAGCACATGGCGGACCATGTGCCGGCCCAGCGCCTCCAGGGGCGCGTCGAGCAGGTCGTCGGCGTCGGTGTCGAAGGACATCACGCGGGCGAAGAGGGTGTCCTTGTTGCCGAAGTACTTCAGGATCAACGGCGGGCTGACACCGGCTCGTTCGGCTACGGCCCGCAGGGTGATGTCGGCGTGCGCGTGCCGGGCCAGCAGGTACCGGGCCGCCTTCAGGATGGCGTCCTTGGTGGCCCCCGCGTCACGGCGGCCCGTGGCGGTCGGCGCGGGTCCGGAAGGAGTGCTCACGGCACTCATGCTCCCTCCATCGCCCCGTCGCGCGCCCCCCGGGTGGCGGGGGCCCGCCGGGAGTCGTCGGAGGGCCGGTCGCCCGGGATCGACAGGGCCGCGGCGCAGGCGACCAGGGCGACCGCGCCGGCCATCGCGAACGCCAGCAGGTAGCCGTGCAGCGTGGGCACCGCGAGGCCGCCGAGCGGGCTGCTGTGGTGCACGAGGACGGCGGCCACGGCGGCACTGGAGGTCGCCTGGCCGATGGTGCGCATCAGGACGTTGACGCCGTTGGCGGAGGCCGTCTGACCGGCCGGGACGGCGCGCAGGATCAGGGTCGGCAGCGCCGAGTAGGCGAGGGTGGTGCCGGTGGCGACCACGGTGGCGCCCAGGATGATCATCCACAGGTCGCGGCTGTCGGCGATGCGCAGCGCGTAGCCGCAGGCGATGACGGCGGCGCCGAGCGCGAGGGTGATGCGGGGGCCGCGCGCCGCCGAGATGCGGGCGGACAGCGGCGAGAAGAGCAGCATGGTGACGCCGCCGGGCAGCAGGCACAGGCCGGTGGCGACGATCGAGAGCCCGAGGCCGTAGCCGGTCGCCTTCGGCGCCTGCACCAGCTGGGCGGTCACGAGCGAGTTGGCGTAGAAGGCGAACCCGGTGAGCAGGGCCGCCACATGGGACAGGCCCACCCGGGGCCGGGTGACCAGGCGCAGGTCGACGAGCGGGCGCGAGGCGCGCAGTTGCTGCCACCACCACAGGGCGAGGACCGTGACGGCCGCGAGGAACAGCCCGAGGACCCGCGGGCTGCCCCAGCCCCAGGTGCCGCCCTGCGAGACGGCGAGCAGCAGGCAGGTGAGGCCGACGGCGATGCCGAGCGCGCCGAGCGCGTCGAAGCGGCCCGGCTCTCGTACGGGCGACTCCTTGACCGCCCACCAGGTGGCCGTCACACCGAGCGCGCCGAGGGCGCTGGTCAGCCAGAACATGGTGTGCCAGTCGGCGTACTGGACGACGAGCGCGGCGAGCGGCAGGCCGAGGGCGGCGCCGATGCCGACCGTGGAGCTCATCAGCGCCACCGCCGAGCCGCGCCGCTCCGGCGGGAGTTCGTCGCGCAGGATGCTGATGGACAGCGGGACGACGGAGGCGGCGGCGCCCTGCAGCGCGCGGGCCGCGATGAGCACGGCGATGTCGGAGGAGAGCGCGCACATCACCGAGCCGGCGGTCATGAGCACGAGGGCCGCCGTGAGGACCCGGCGTTTGCCGTACATGTCGCCGGCCCGGCCGAGTACCGGGGTGAGCACCGCTCCGGAGAGCAGGGTCGCCGTGACCATCCAGGAGACCGTCGCCGCCGAGGAGCCGGTGAGCCGGGGCAGGTCCGGCAGGAGCGGTACGACCACGGTCTGCATGACCGCCATGAGGATGCCGCCCGACGCCAGCACCGGAATGGTGAGACGGTCCCGCAGCGGGGGTGCCTCCGGGGTGGTGCCGGGCGGCGGGGATATCGGGGCGGGGTCCTGCTCCATCGGCGCTCCTGCGGGCAGCACGGATTCGAGGTGAATAACAATTCACCCTATCCGGTGAATGACCATTCACCAAGGCGGCCGGGGCCGCCGCGCACCCGCGGACCGGGCGCGGTCGCCCGCCGACCGGGACTGCAGGGCACGGGCCACCCGGGGGCCGAGCCGGCGCTTGAGCACGCGCAGGGCCCCGACCCGGCCGGCGGCCTTGTCGAGGCCGTAGTAGAGCTGCGGCGGGACGTACGGCAGCAGCGGCGAGTGGCGCTGGCCGAGCAGCGCGAACATGCGGTGCGGCGGCAGGTCGATGTAGCGGGGCAGGTCCTCGTACCAGCGGGCGCTGTGGCGGGCGGCGCTCTGCGCGCCGAGCAGTTCGGACCGGCGCCGGCGCTCGTAGGCGGCCAGGGCGTCGGGCAGGGCGGTGTGTTCGCGCAGGGCGGCGGCGAGGCCCATGGCGTCCTCCAGGGCGAGGGTGGTGCCGGCGCCGATGGAGTAGTGGGTGGTGTGGGCCGCGTCCCCGAGCAGGACGAGGTTGCCGCGATGCCAGGTGCGGTTGGTGAGGGTACGGAACCTGGGCCAGGGCAGCGGGCCGACGGCCGGGGTGCGGGTGACGAGCGGGTGGCCGTCGAGGACCTGGGCGAAGAGCCCCTCCAGCAGCGCGAGCGCCTCGCCCTCGTCCGCGCGGTCCAGACCGAGGCCGGTCAGGGTCCGTGGGGAGCACTCCACCACGCAGGTGCTCCGCTCGTCGCCGCAGCCGTAGCCGTAGGCCCAGATCCAGCCGTGCGCGGTCTCGGCGAAGGCGAAGGTGAAGGCGTCGAAGACCTTGCTGGTGCCGAGCCAGGCGTAGTGGTTGCGGCCCTCCTGGAACCGGGCGCCGAAGTGGTCGGCGTGCCGGGTGCGCAGCGCGCTGTGGACGCCGTCGGCCGCCACGACGAGGTCGGCCTCCGGCGGATCGTCGGCCGTGATCTCGGACCCGAACTCCAGCCGGACACCGAGGGAGCGGGCACGGTCGGCGAGGATCGCGAGGAGGCGGTGGCGGCCGATGCCGTGACCCTCGTCGCCGGGCTGCCGGGTGACCTGGCCGCGCACATGGGCCACGCCCTGGTTCCAGCGCAATGAGTGCTCCGCGACGGCGCGGGCGGAGTCCGGGTCGTGGGCGTACAGCCGGTCGAGCAGGGCGCGCCAGTAGGTCACGCCCCAGCCGTAGGTCGAGCCCTCGGGGTCGCGTTCGTGGACGGTGACGTCGTGGGCGGGGTTCTGCCGCTTGAGCAGGATGGCGAGGTACAGGCCCGCGGGCCCTCCCCCGACACAGACGACCTTCACGCGCACACCCCTCCTGGTCACCGAACGTGCCCGAACGGCACCGCAGGGTAGCAGGGGGCGGGGAGGCGGCGTGGGCTCCGGGATCGCGTCAGTCTCAGGCGGTGACCCGCGCCACTCGGGCGGGCTGCATGGGAGAAGGATCACCGGAACGGGATGCGCGCCGGCAAGGAATTCCCTGTTCCGCGACGGGCGGCACCCCTGCGTGAGCAAGATCATCCTGGTTCAACCTTGCACGACATGTAGGTAATTGTCCGGATCGTAGCCAACCGGTTCCGGATGATTTCCTCCCCTCGCGGGCGGCCCGATAGGCATGCGGGGTCACCCCTCGAACACCTTTCCCGGAGGACCCGCATGCCTGAACTCACCCGGCGCCGCGCGCTGACCACGGCGGCCGCGCTCGCCGCCACGGCGGGCGCCGCCGGCCTCGCCGCGCCCACCGCCTCCGCCACCCCGGCCGCCGGACACCGGCACGGTTCACCTGAGTCCTTCGACGAGGTCTACAAGGGCCGCCGGATACAGGGCCGCCCCTCCGGCATGGGCGGTCACCACCACGAACACGGCGGCGGCTGGTCCGTGTTCGTGGACGGGGTGGAACTGCACGTGATGCGCAACGCCGACGGCAGCTGGATCAGCGTGGTCAGCCACTACGACCCGGTGCCCACCCCGCGGGCCGCCGCCCGTGCCGCGGTGGACGAGCTGCAGGGCGCCCCGCTGCTGCCCTTCCCCGCCAACTGACCGCCCCAGCCAAGGACTTCCGGAGCACCACGCAGATGACCGTACGCAAGAACCAGGCCGCCCTGACCGCCGACGAGAAGCGCCGGTTCGTGAACGCCGTCCTCGAACTGAAGCGCAGCGGACGTTACGACGAGTTCGTCCGCACGCACAACGGCTTCATCATGGCCGACACCGACACCGGCGAGCGGACCGGCCACCGCTCCCCGTCCTTCCTGCCCTGGCACCGCAGGTTCCTGCTCGACTTCGAGCAGGCG
Organism: Streptomyces sp. IBSBF 3136; assembly: GCF_036815105.1. Taxonomy (NCBI): domain Bacteria; kingdom Bacillati; phylum Actinomycetota; class Actinomycetes; order Kitasatosporales; family Streptomycetaceae; genus Streptomyces; species Streptomyces sp. IBSBF 3136. Next base: position 54,974 of record NZ_JAJSZC010000004.1, on the reverse strand, counting down.
CTGCAGTCGGTGGACTCCTCGGTGGCGCTGCCCTACTGGGACTGGAGCAACGACCGCACGGTACGCGCATCGCTGTGGGCGCCGGACTTCCTCGGCGGCACCGGACGCGGCTCCGACGGCCGGGTGATGGACGGTCCGTTCGCCGCCTCCACCGGCAACTGGCCGATGAGCGTGCGCGTGGACGGCCGTTCGTTCCTGCGCCGCGCCCTCGGCGTGGGCGTGCGCGAGCTGCCGACGCAGGCGGAGGTGGAGTCGGTGCTGGCGATGGCCACGTACGACTCGGCGCCGTACAACAGCGCCTCCGACGGGTTCCGCAACAACCTGGAAGGCTGGCGCGGGGTCAACCTGCACAACCGGGTCCACGTGTGGGTCGGCGGGCAGATGGGCACCGGGGTCTCCCCCAACGACCCGGTGTTCTGGCTGCACCACGCCTACGTCGACAAGCTGTGGGCCGAATGGCAGCGCCGGCACCCGGACTCCGGCTACGTGCCGGGCGGCGGGACGCCGGACGTCGTCGACCTGAACGAGACGATGAAGCCGTGGAACGACGTGCGCCCGGCCGACCTGCTGGACCACACGAAGTTCTACACGTTCGACTCCTGATCAGGCGTCGGCCGTACGGCACTCCGGGTGGCCCCAGCCCTCGGCGTTCTTGGCGATGGACTCGCCGGCGGCGTAGGAGCGGCCGCACAGGCAGCGGCCGGGGAACTTCGCCTTGATGGTGCGCGAGGACGCTCCGCCACCGCCGCGGCGGGGCGTCTTCTTGCGCGCGGGGGCCGCCTTGGGGGTGTCGGGCGACGCCGGCGGCTCCGGCGAACCGAGCGCACTGCCCGCCGCCTCCTGCGCCGAGGCCGCCTGGCTGGCCGCGCGGTCGGCGAAGTCGTTCAGCGGATCGCCGTCGACCTGGTGGGCGGGGACGTAGCGGAAATCGACGGAGCGGCCGTCGAGCAGCGCGTCGATGCGGACCACCAGGTCCTGGTTGGCGACCGGCTTGCCCGCGGACGTCTTCCAGCCGTTGCGCTTCCAGCCCGGCAGCCAGGTGGTGACGGCCTTCATGGCGTACTGGGAGTCCATGCGGATCTCCAGCGGCACGTCCGGCTCGACCGCGGTCAGCAGCCGCTCCAGCGCGGTGAGTTCGGCGACGTTGTTCGTGGCCCGGCCGAGCGGGCCCGACTCCCAGCGGGCGGGCGTCCGCTCGTCGTCCGAGACCACCCACGCCCATCCGGCCGGGCCGGGGTTCCCCTTCGAAGCCCCGTCGCACGCGGCCACCACACGTTCACGCATGGGCCCGATCATGCCATGGCCGCGCCGGTGGCCGGAGCCGCCGGGGGCGGCCGACCGGTGGCCGCGGCCGCGGCGGGACCCCGGGACGGCTCAGGCGTCCGCGGTCCTCGGCATCTCCCCCTCGGTGGTGGTGACGTCGATCACCGAGAAGTTCGCTCCCTGCGGGTCGCTGAGCGCCGCGAACCGGCCGAAGGGGCTGGTCATGGGCCCGAAGCGGAGAACGGCGCCGAGCTTGACCGCCCGCGCCACGGCCTCGTCGCAGTTCTCGACGGTGAAGTACACGTTGACGTACGACGGCACCTCGGGCGGGAAGTCGTCGGTCATCCGCATCCGGCCGAGGACGGTCTCCTCCCCCACGTCGAACATGGCGAAGTCGACCGCGTCGTCCTCGATCCGCTTCGCCCGGTAGGGGAAGACGGCCGTCAGGAAGGCGTCGGTCCGCTCCGGCTCCCGGGTGAAGACCTCGGCCCAGCAGTAGGCGCCCGGCACCCCCGTGGCCTCGAAGCCCTCGTGGACACCGCCCTGCCAGACCCCGAACACGGCTCCGCTGGGCTCCCGCGCCAGGCACATGGTGCCGAAGTCGCCGACCCGCATCGGCTCCATCAGGACCTCGCCGCCGTTCTCCCGGATCTTCGCCGCCGTCGCGGCCGCGTCCGGCGACGCCAAGTACAGGCACCACTGCGAGTGCCCCTCCTGGCCGGACATGGGCGGGACGACCGCGGCCACCGCCTTCCCGTCCGCGTAGGCCTGCGTGTAGTTGCCGTACTCCGACGTCGACTCGCCGAAGGTCCAGCCGAGGACGTCGCCGTAGAACTCCTTGGCGCCGTCGAGGTCGCCGAACATCGCGTCGGCCCAGCAGGGCGTTCCTTCAGGTTGCACGGCCATGGTCGGGCCCTCCCGGTCGAGTGGTGCGTCCCGGTACATCACGCTAGCCACCCCGCGCCCGGCCCGCGCGCCGAGGCGTCCTGTACCGAAACCCGGGGCCACCGGGGGCGCGGAGGTGATCCACCGGCGCGCGATCTTCCCCGCCACCGCGGCGCGCTCTCGCCGGCGGGTTTGCACCCCGCAATGATCAAAACCGCCCCTTTCACGCTGTACCGGGAGATCACGCGTCCTGTTTGGCTGGTCGCAGCGCACCAGCACCCCGCGCACCACCGACCGATCCGCACCACCCGTGTTCGCCTCTCCGCAGGAGGGAATGTGTCCACTCCGGACATCGCCACCGGCACCGCAGTCGACGAACCCGCCCCAGGGCCCGCGGCCGACGGGCAGCTCACCAGCCTGAGCACCCAGGGGGCCCGCCAGCTCACCACGACCACCAAGACCGAACCGCAGATGCAGGCCATCACCTCCAGGTGGCTGCTGAAGTCACTGCCGTGGGTGGACGTCAAGGGCGGCGCCTACCGGGTCAACCGGCGTCTGCAACTGCGCACCGGCCGCGGCCGCGTCCACTTCGAGCAGAACGGCGCGGACGACATCCGGGTGATCCCGCGGACGCTGACCGAGCTGCCGATCCTGCGCGGCTATCCGGACACCGACGTGCTGCGGGAGATCGCCGGCCGGTTCCAGCCCCGAGAGGTGCGCGCCGGCCAGGTGCTGTTCGAGGCCGGGCAGCCGGTGACCGAGACCTACCTCGTGGTGCACGGCCGGTTCACCCGCTACACCCGGGGCAAGTACGGCGACGAGGAGATCATCGGCGTCGTCACCGACGGCGACCAGATGGGCGACGAGGCGGTCGGCCAGGCCGACCCGCTGTGGACGACCTCGGTGCGGGCCGAGACCGCCGGTGTGGTGCTGGCGCTGCCCTGGGCCGTGGTGCGGGAGGTCACCGAGCGGGCGCCGTCCCTCGCCGCCCACCTCCAGGCCTACGTCGAGCGGCAGCGCAGGCCGATGAACCGCAAGGGCGAGGCGGAGGTCCCGGTACAGGCGGGCCACCTGGGCGAGCCGACGCTGCCGGGCGGCTTCGTCGACTACGAACTCACCCCGCGTGAATACGAGTTGTCACTCACCCAGACCGTGTTGCGGGTGCACACCCGGGTCGCCGACCTCTACAACGACCCGATGGACCAGACCGCCCAGCAACTCCGGCTCACGGTCGAGGAGATCCGCGAGCGGCAGGAGTGGGAACTGGTCAACAACCGGGAGTTCGGGCTGCTGCACAACGTCGACTACGGCCAGCGCATCAGCACCTGGACCGGACCGCCGACCCCGGACGACATGGACGAGCTGCTGTCCATGCGGCGCAAGACCAAGGTGTTCCTCGCCCACCCGAAGGCCATCGCGGCCTTCTTCCGGCAGTGCAACAAGCGCGGCCTGGTGCCCGGCACGGCGAGCGTCGACGGTCACGAGGTGCCTGCCTGGCGCGGGGTGCCCATCTTCCCGTGCGGCAAGATCCCGGTCACCGAGGACCACACCACCAGCATCATCGCGCTGCGCACCGGCGAGGCCGACCAGGGAGTCGTCGGTCTCCACCAGACCGGCATCCCGGAGGAGTACCAGCCGGGCCTGAACGTCCGCTTCATGGGCATCGACACCGCCGCGATCGTCAACTACCTGGTCACCGCCTACTACTCGCTGGCCATCCTGGTCCCCGACGCGGCGGGAATCCTGGAGAACGTCCAGATCGGCCGGACGGCCGAGTGACGGCCGGGAGCACGACATGAGCACACCGCCTGCGTCCTACACCCTGCCCGGGCCGCCGGACATCGCCGGGAGCATGCGCCGCGAGCGGCGCACCGGGGCGATCCCCGGGCTGCGTTACCGGCCGGCCGCTCCCGCCGACCCGCGAAAGGCCGCCGAGATCGACCGCCGGCTGGAGACCTGGGCCCGGGGCCTCGACCTGTTCCCCGAGGCATGGAAAGGGGACTTCTCCGGCTTCCAGTTCGGCCGGGCCGTCGTGCTGCAGCATCCGGGCGCGCTCGACCTGGACCGCCTGACGGTCGCCGGGCAGCTGCTGCTCGCCGAGAACGTGGTCGACTCCTGCTACTGCGAGGAGGACGAGGGCCGTGGCGGAGCCCGCCGGGGCCTCGGCGGCAGGCTGATCATGGCCCAGGCGGCGATCGACCCCTACCACGGCATCCCGGAGCTGGAGGAGGAGTGGCGCCAGGGCGTGCGGGCCGACGGCCCGCTGCGCTCGTACCACTTCGCCCTCACCGACTACGCCGCGTTCGCCACGCCCAGCCAGACCACCCGGTTCGTGCACGACATCGCCCGGCTCCACCTGGGCTACCTGGCCGAGGCCGCCTGGGCGGAGACCCGGTACGTGCCACGGGTGTGGGAGTACCTGGTCATGCGGCAGTTCAACAACTTCCGCCCCTGCCTGTCGATCGTCGACGCGGTGGACGGCTACGAACTGCCCGAGCAGCTCTACGCCCGCCCCGAGATCCAGCGGATCACCGCTCTGGCCTGCAACGCGACCACCATCGTCAACGACCTGTACTCCTTCACCAAGGAGCTGGCGAGCGATCCCACCCATCTCAACCTTCCGCAGGTCGTCGCCGCCGACGAGCGGTGCGGCCTGAAGGCCGCCTATCTGCGGTCCGTCGAGATCCACAACCGGATCATGGACGCCTTCGAGGAGGAGTCGGCCCTCCTGTCCGCCGGTTCGCCGCTGGTGGAGCGCTACGCCCAGGGGCTCGCCGCCTGGGTGTCCGGCAACCACGAGTGGCACGCCACCAACACCCACCGCTACCACCTGCCCGACTACTGGTAACCACACCGCTCCACCGAACGAGAACCGTCACATGAGCAACGAGGAGTCACCGTTGACGACCGTCCCCGTCGCCCGGACCGCGCCCGCCCCGGTGCCGGCCCAGTCCACGTACCAGAGCCGTGTCGCGGACTACTGGAACGCCGAGGAGAACCCGGTCAACCTCGACCTCGGGAAGATCGACGACCTGTACCACCACCACTACGGCATCGGCGCCGCCGACCGCTCCGTGCTCGACGAACCCGACGCCGCCCGGCGCCGGGAGCTGATCACCACCGAGCTGCACCGCCTGGAGCACGCCCAGGCCGAGCTGCTCGCCCGCCACCTCGGCCCGCTCTCCCCCGCCGACCGGGTCTTCGACGCCGGCTGCGGCCGCGGCGGCGGCAGCGTCGTGGCCCATCTGCGGTACGGCTGCCACGCGGACGGCGTGACCCTCTCCACCAAGCAGGCCGACTTCGCCAACGAGCAGGCGCGCCGACGGGGCATCGGCGACAAGGTCCGCTACCACCACCGCAACATGCTCGACACCGGCTTCACCTCGGGGGCGTACGCGGCGTCCTGGAACAACGAGTCCACCATGTACGTCGAGCTGGACCTGCTCTTCGCGGAGCACGCCCGGCTGCTGCGCCGGGGCGGGCGGTACGTGACCGTCACCGGCTGCTACAACGACACCTACGGGCAGGCGTCGCGGGAGGTCTCGCTGATCAACGCGCACTACATCTGCGACATCCACCCGCGCTCGGAGTACTTCCGGGCGATGGCCCGCAACCGGCTGGTGCCGGTGCACGTCGAGGACCTGACGGAGGCGACGATCCCGTACTGGGAGCTGCGCAGGGAGGCCGACCACCTGGTCACGGGCATCGAGGACACCTTCCTGTCCGCGTACCGCAACGGCAGCTTCCAGTACCTCCTCATCGTGGCCGACCGGGTCTAGCCCGCCGGCCCCGGCCGCACCCGGGCCACGGCACACCGGCCCGGCCCTGGCGGGCACCTCCCGGCGCGTGAGCACCGGGGTCCCGCCGGGGCCGGGCGACGGCCGTGGTGGTCCGCTACTCCCCCGCGTACGCCTTGTCGAGCGCGGCGACGTCGAGCTTGCCCATGGCCATCATGGCCTTCGTGACACGCTCGACCTTCGCCGGATCGGGGTCGTGGATCATGTCGCCCAGCCGGTCGTAGACGACCTGCCAGGAGACGCCGTACCGGTCCTTGAGCCAGCCGCAGGGGCCGGGCTCGCCGCCGTTCTCGGTGAGCCTGGTCCAGTAGTGGTCGATCTCCTCCTGGTCGGAACACGGGATCTGGAAGGAGACGGCTTCGGTGAACTTGAACTGGGGGCCGCCGTTCAGCGCGATGAACCGCTGGCCGCCCGCGGTGAACTCGACGGTGAGCACGGCACCGGTCTCGCCGTACCCGGACTCGGTGTAGTGGCTGACCCGGCCGAGACTGGCGTTCTTGAAGACGGACACGTAGAACTCGGCGGCCTCCTCGGCCTGGCCGTCGAACCAGAGACACGTGGTGAATGCGTCGGTGGTCATGAGCACCTCCTGGGCGGTGGGACACGGTCATCGGTATCGACTCGGCGGCGCCGCCGAACTCATCGGCCGGGCCCCGACCGGCCTCCCGGGCACCGGGCGCCCCGCCCACTAGCATCCGCGCCATGACGTCTGCGTCCACCGAGACCATCCGGCCGTTCCGCCTGTCGATCCCGCAGAGCGACCTGGACGACCTGCACGACCGCCTCGACCGCACCCGCTGGCCGGCCGAGCTGCCAGGGGCCGGCTGGGAGTACGGGGTTCCCGGCGGCTACCTGCGGGAACTGGCCCGGTACTGGCGGCACGGCTACGACTGGCGGGCGGCCGAGGCGCGGCTCAACGAGTGGCCGCAGTTCACCACCACGATCGACGGGGCGCACGTCCACTTCGCGCATGTGCGTTCCCCCGAGCCGGACGCGACCCCGCTCCTCCTCACCCACGGCTGGCCCGGCTCGATCGTCGAGTTCCTGGACGTGGTGGGGCCGCTCACCGACCCGGTGGCGCACGGCGGTGAGGCGGCGGACGCCTTCCACGTGGTCGTCCCCGGCATCCCCGGCTTCGGGCTGTCCGGACCGACGGAGGAGTCCGGCTGGGAGGCGGGCCGGGTCGCCGACGCGTGGGCGGAGCTGATGCGCCGACTCGGCTACGAGCGGTTCGGGGCGCACGGCGGCGACTGGGGCGCGGCCGTCTCCCGCGAGCTGGGCCGCGCCCACCCCGGCCGGGTGACCGGCGTGCACCTCACGCTGCTGCCCGGCGCCCAGGCGGCGGCCGAGCCGGGCGCCGAGGAGCTGGACCGGCTGGCACCACGGGAGCGGGAGAACACGCTCGCCTCGTGGCGGCGGTGGGACGAGTGGTCGCGAGAGGGCACCGGCTACGCGGTGCTGCAGTCGACCAGGCCGCACACGCTGGCGTACGCGTTGACGGACTCCCCCGTCGGCCAGCTCGCGTGGATCGTCGAGAAGTTCCGGGAGTGGAGCGACTGCGCCGAGCTGCCGGAAGAGGCCGTCGACCGCGACCGGCTGCTGACGAACGTCATACTGTACTGGCTGACCGGCACGGCCGGTTCGTCCGCGCGCCTCTACTACGAGCGGGCGCACGCCCGGGGCCGGACCGCCCGGCCCGCCGAGCCGTCCACGGTGCCCACGGCCCTGGCCCTGTTCCCGGCCGAGCCCCAGATCCCCTTGCGGCACCGGGCGGAGCGGACCGAGCACATCGTGCGTTGGACCGAGTTCGACCGGGGCGGCCACTTCGCCGCCCTGGAGGAACCCGACCTGCTCGTCGCCGACGTCCGGGCCTTCTTCCGGCAGGTGCGGGACAAGAGCGTGGACTGAGGCGCGGACCCGGGCGTGAGCCGTGGCACGGACCGGTCGCGGCGGGCGGCTCCTCAGGCCGCCAGGCACAGCCCGTCGTACCGCCGGCCCTGGTGGCCGCGCGCCCCGGCCGGACGGCGGAGCACCCCGGTGTGCCGGTTCAGCTCGCCGTGCGTGCGGGACAGCAGGTCGCCGAGTCCCAGGCCGAGCGCGTGGGCCGCGGCGGCGAGCACCTCGGAGGACGCCTCCTTGCGGCCGCGCTCGATCTCGGAGAGGTAGGGCAGCGAGATCCGGGCCGCCTCGGCCACGTCCCGCAGGCTGCGCTCCTGCGCCAGCCGCTCCCGGCGCAGCACCTCACCGACCAGATCGCGCCACAACGGCTCCCGGGGCGCGGGTTCCGGCGGCTGCGGACGGGCGGGCTCGGGGCGCAGCGCAATTACCGGGGCTTCGTCTCTCACCGGGTCGGTCATCCCCTCACCCTAGGTCCCGGACGCGCCGCTCCACCCGGAAACGACGGTTTCCGGCCAGTCCCCGCACCCGAGAGCATGCGGAGCGTCACCGCGGGTACGCGTGACGTGAACGAAGCAGCGGGGTATGCATGACAGCCCGGATCCCGGGTACCCGGGGAGCAGTAATCTGGGCAGGGACTCGGACATACAGGGGGCCGCGGATGCGGCCGTCGCACCGTGACTTTCGTGGGAGAGGTAATGAAAAGCGCCGGTACCCGGTCGGAAGCAGGGTTCGTCGAGGAGACCGCGCAGGACGGGACGGGCGAGGGATCACTGCCCGGCATCCAGGACCCGGCCTCCGTCGCGCCGCGTGACGCACGGGAGCTGTCCCGCCAGTTCTTCCGCCGCCTGACCGAGCTGGAAGAGGGCACGCTCGAGTACCAGTACGCGCGCAACACCCTCATCGAGATGAACATGTCGCTCGTCCGCTTCGCGGCCGGCCGGTTCCGGGGTCGCGGCGACGACATGGAGGACATCGTCCAGACCGGCATGATCGGCCTGATCAAGGCGATCGACCGGTTCGAGCTGGCGCGCGAGGTCGAGTTCACCTCCTTCGCGCTGCCGTACATCGTGGGCGAGATCAAGCGGTTCTTCCGGGACACCACCTGGGCCGTGCACGTGCCGCGGCGGCTGCAGGAGCTGCGCGTGGAGCTGGCCAAGGCCCGCGAGGAGCTGTCCAGCAGGCTCGACCGGGACCCGACCGTCGCGGAGCTGGCCACGCTCATGAACCTCTCGGAGGCCGAGGTGGTCGAGGGCCAGCTCGCCTCGAACGGGTACAACTCCTCCTCCCTGGACGCCGCGCTCACCGGTGACGGCCCCGAGGACGGCGAGGCCGTGCTCGCGGACTTCATCGGGGTGGAGGAAGAGGGCCTCAGGCTCGTCGAAGATTTCCACGCGCTGGCCCCGCTCATGGCCGAACTCAGCGACCGCGACCGGCAGATCATCCACATGCGGTTCGTCGAGGAGGCGACCCAGGCGGAGATCGGCGAGCGGCTCGGCTGCTCCCAGATGCACGTGTCCCGCCTGATCAAGCGGATCATCGCGCGGCTGCGCCAGGGGATGCTGGGCGAGCTCGGCTGCGCCTGACCGTACAGAACCACCGACCCGGGCGCGGCGCGCGCCCGGGTCGGTGGTTCGTCGGTTCAGCGGTCCGGTTCGTCGGGTCCTCTGTTCCTCAGTTCCTCACTTGAGGTCGACCCGCGCGCACACGCGTTTGCCGACCGGGACGCGCTGCACGGTCACCTGGGAGGCCACGGCGTGCACGATCTCCAGACCGTGCCGGCCGACCCGTTCCGGGTTCTTGGGGAAGCGGCGGGGCAGGGCCGCGTTGCTGTCGTAGACGGCCACCTCGACAGCGCTGTCGGTGCCCTCCAGCTCCAGGATGTAGGGGCCGTTGCTGTGCTGGTCGGCGTTGGTGACGAGCTCGCTCACGACGAGGAGCAGTTCACCGTCGGTCCGGCTGCCGATGTCCGCGCACCACTCGGTCCGCAGCTGCTCGAGGAACTGGGCGGCGAAACCGCGCGCCTCGGCGATGCATCCGGGTTCGCCGGTGTAATGCGCCGCGCGTCTCAGCGGCTCCACGGGTACGTCGAAACCAGTCGGTATCACTGCCCCGCCCAGGTGTTCGGTCATGCCTGTCTCTCTCCGGTATGCCGGCCCGGCCGATCGTTGTGCACCCATCCTCGTACCCACAGCAGGGCCCGGCAGTCCCCCCAGTGTGTTCGCCCACCGCGCACGGGGATCGCCGGGCCCGTTCTCAGGTCGTGGGGGTGCCGGCGGAGGGCTGCCCGGGGGCGCTCGCGGTGTCCGGCCGGCCGCCCCGCGTGGACGCTGCCGAGCCGTAGGAGTTCTGCGGCGCGGAGGACGTCGCGGCCGAGGAGCCCGATGTGGTGCCCTGCGAGGTCGGGGCCTGGGCGGTGGTGGGGGCCTGCGTCGGGGACGACGGCGCCTCGGACGACCCGGACCCGGTCTTCGACGGTGCCTCGGAGGACGGGGACGGCGACTCGGACGACGGCGACTTCGAGGGCGACTCGGACGGCGACTTCGAGGGGGACTCGGACGACGGCTTCGAAGATTCGGACGACGGCTTCGAGGAGGACCCCGAGGGCGACTTCGACGAGGATCCGGACGGCGGCTTGCCGCTCGAACCGGGCGAGGTCGAGCCGGAGGAGGCCGGCGACGACGGCGAGGACGACGAGTTCGGCGACGTGGACGACTTCGTCGGCGTGGGGGTCGGCGGGCAGGGCCCCACGGAGGCGCCCGGTGTGCCCGTCGTGCCTGGGCTGGACAGACAGGAGACCGGCCGCCGGTTCCAGGGGCGGGACTCCTTCGGCGGCTCGGTTCGCCGGTCGTGGCGGGCCGTGTCGTCGCCGCGGCGGCGGTGGAACCAGTCGTCGCGGTGGGGGTCGTAGATCACGAAGACGTTGACGACCGCCGGCGCCGGGGTCACCACGATGACGTTCGAGGGCCGGTACGACGCCCAGCGGTCGCCCGTCGGCCGCGGTGCGCGCTGGGCCACCGGCGGCGTCAGCGGGTTCCCGCAGACGCAGCGCGACCGGGGCACACCGTGCGCGTCGACCAGGACGGCGGTGCCGGCCTGGAGGACGGCCTGGTAGCTGGTGGCGCCGCCGCCCCGGTAGCCGTGGTTGGTGACCCGGGTGTCGGCGCGGAGCGTCACGGGTGTCATCGAGCGCAGGTAGGCGGGGACGGCGGACGGCTGGACGCCGACCTGGGAGGCGTACGCGCGGTTCTTGGCCGGGTCCGCCTGGAGCGCCTTGATCTGCTTCTCCACGTCGCAGCTCGGACGGTTCTGGGTGCCGCTGTAGAGGCCCGGGGCGCTGCCCTGGACCGCGCGCACCTCGTTGGTCGGCGCGGACGCCGTGCCCGAGGCGGTGGCCCGCCCGCGGGGGGCGGAGGTGCCCGGAACGGTGGGGCCGCCGGACGAGTGCTTCGGCGGTGCGGTGCCGCCGGTGGCGGTCGAGTCCGTGAAGGGATCAGGACCGGCCTGGTTCGCGGCCTGCAGGAAGACCTCGCCGCCCTTGGCCGAGGAGCCGCCGCCGGGGCGGGTGAGGACCACCGCGACGACGGCCGCGGCCACCACGAGGGCGGTGACGGCGGCTATCCGGGGGGTGGACCGCCACCACGGCGGGTGCGGCTCCCCGGGTCCTGAACCGGCTCCTGACCCGGCGCCCGAACCGGCCCCCGAACCGCCGCCGGGCGGTGGCGCGGGAGGTCCGGCGGGCGGCCGGGAGGGCCCCGACAGAGGGCCTGAGGGAGGCCCGGTCGGGCGGCCGGAGGACGGAGGGTCGACGCTCACGAGGCCTTCTTCCCGTCGCAATGCGCGGCTTATATCAAGAAAAGTCCCGTTTTGTGTGTTTTTAGCGCTTCGAGCCCATTGTGTGCTCCGGTCCCAGGGGCCCCGCAAGCCGACGCGGACGGGCCACCCGGCGGGCGGTGCGGCCGGGTGCTGCTTAGCGTGGCAAAGGTGAGCGCTCCCCCCGTCCCCGCACGGCCCGCCGCCCGTCAGGGCTGGGTGCGGGCCGTGGCCACGGTGCTGACCGGGCTGGTCGTCATGCTGGTGACCGCCGCGCTGGGGCTGTGGGCGGCCGGAGCGGCGGACCTGCCGGACGGGGCGTTCGCCCGGGTGGTGACGGCCACGGTGGTGAGCGCGGTCGGCGGCACCCTCGAACTCTCCGGCGACGCGGGCGCGCTGGCGCGCACCCGGGCAGGTCTGACGGTGATGCCGCTGTCGGTGACCCTGGTGGGTGCCCTGGTGATCGGCACCGGCTTCCTGCGGCCGCTGCGGCACCGCGCGGTCGCCTCGGCCGGGGAACTGGCGGGCTGGGCGGCCCGGCTCGGGGTGCTGTGGCTGCTCGCGCTGATCGGTCTCGCGTTCGCCGCCCGGCAGACCTTCGCCGTGGACCTGGGAAACGGCACGCTCAACGACCTGACCGGCCTGTTCGGCGCGGCACCGACGGTCGGCTTCACCACGAATGTGCCGCTGACCGTCCTGTTCGGGCTGCTGTGGCTCGCCGGGGTGCTGGTCCTGGCCCTGCTGGTCGCGTCCGGCGCCCCGCTGCCGGGGCGGCTGCTGCGCTGGCACACGTCGGTACGGCCTGCCGCGCACGCCATGGTCGTCCTGCTGCTCGCCTACGTCGTCCTGGGGCTGATCGTGGCGCTGGTGTCGGCGGCGGCCCGGGGGCACGCCCGCGACACCTTCGCGGTGATCCTGCTCGGCCTGCCGAACCTGGCCTGGCTGGCCCTCACCCTGGGGCAGGGCGTCACCTGGCACGGCCGGGTGGACGGCCCGTTCGGCCTCCCGGTGCCCCATGTGCTGGACGAGATCCTGCGCACCCCCGGCGTCGCGACACTGAACCTGCGCACACTCACCGGGTACGACAGCCGCATGTGGTGGCTGCTGGTCACGGACGGGGTGCTGCTCCTGGCGGTCGCGTTCCTGATGGCGGTGCGGGTCCCGGCCCGCCTGCCGGCCTGGCGGCACGCCGTGCGGCTGGGCGTCGCGCTGGCCCTGACGGTGCTCATGGTCTGCCTGCTCTGCCGGATGTCGGCGCACTACGGCCTGTCCCTGCTCGGCATCGGCGACCTGGACGGCGGCTTGTCCGGGGAGGTCTTCCTCAGGCCCCGGCTGTGGCAGGCGGTGGGGCTCGGCGCGCTGTGGGGGCTGGCGGCCGGCTTCCTGGGCGCGCTGCCGGCCCGGCCGCTGCACCGACGGGGCCGGGTGGGGACACCGGAGCCGGGGCCCTGACGCGGGACCGGCACAGGATAGATCCGGCGCACGCCCCCCGCCGGGGCCTACGGCCTGTGGCGAAAGTGGCCTCGTCGCCCGAAGGGTGGCCGCGCGGCGTCCGGTGCGGCGCGAGTGCGTGCCGGGCGTCGCACGGCAGAGAAGCACCTTCGCAACAGGCCCTGGATCCGGCGCACGCCCCGCCGGGGCCTAGCGGGAGCCCTGACGGAAGACCGGCCGGGCCCACAGGGGCGGCTCCCGCGGTTCGAGCGGCGCCCTGCGGCCGGCCTCCGTGACCGGGTGGGCCTCGGCCGGCTCGGCGGCCGGTTCGCCGGCCGGGGCCGCGCGCAGGGCGGCGATGAAGTCCAGGCAGGTGTCGTAGCGGGCGTCCGGGCTCTTGGCCAGGGCCCTCGCGAAGACGGCGTCGACGGTCCGGGCGACATCGGGGCGGGCGTCGGTGAGCGGGGGCGGTTCGTCGTACTGGTGGGCCCACAGCAGGGCCATGTCGTCCTCGCGCTGGAAGGGCGGGCGGCCGGCCAAGGTCTCGTAGACCACGCAGGCGAGGCCGTAGACGTCGCAGCGGCCGTCGACGGGACGGCCGGAGATCTGTTCCGGTGCCACGTAGTCGAGGGTGCCGACGAACTGGCCGACGCTGGTGAACCCGGTCAGGGACAGGGACTTCTTGGTCAGTCCGAAGTCGGTGAGGTAGACGTGCTCGGGGTGGTCGCTGTCGGTGCCCCGGGCGACCAGCACGTTGCCCGGCTTCACGTCCCGGTGGACCAGGCCGTGCTCGTGGGCCGCGTCGAGCGCCGAGGCCACCTGGGCGGCGATGCGCACGGCCACGTCGAAGGGCAGCGGCCCGCGCTCGTCCAGGAGGTGGCGCAGGTCCCTGCCGGGCACGTACCGCATGGCGATGTAGAGCACGCCGTCCGTCTCCCCGGCCTCGAAGACGGGCACGATGTGCGGGTGGTCGATCGCGGCGGCCACCCGGGACTCGTGGGTGAAGCGCTGCCGGAAGGTGTCGTTGCGGGCGAGTTCGGGGGCCAGGAGCTTGAGCGCGACCGTGCGGTCCAGGCGCAGGTCGCGGGCGCGGTAGACGACGGCCATGCCGCCGCGCCCGACCTCGCTCTCGACCAGGTAGCTCGCCACCTGGCAGCCGATCAGCTCCGAGGGCCGGCCGAAGGACAGACCCGCCTGGCGCGCCGTCACAGCTCACCCTTACGGGCCGCCATCCGGGTGGCGGCGTGCCCCGTGTCCTCGTGACCGGGCTCCTCGTGCGAGGGCGGCCGGTCGGTGGCGTAGGGGGCCAGCCGCCGCCCCTCGCCGTACATCCAGCGACCCTCCTCGTGGTCGTACACCCACACGGACTCCCCGTCGACCACGACCCCGATCCGCAGTCCGTTCGTCCGGTCCTCGAAGGACTGGCCGTCCAGGGCGCCGTCGGCCAGGTCCTCCAGCGCCGACCGGTAGTCGGCCAGGTCCTGTCCGGCGCGGGCCAGCAGGGGGCGCGGGTCGTCCGTGCCGGCCGCCGGTCCGTCGCCGACCGGCGGGTCCTGGGGCACGGCGACCAGGCGGCGGCCGTCGACCCAGGCGGCCCAGCCGTTGGCGCAGCGGATGTGTCCCCAGTCCCCGAGCCGTTCCACGAGTTCGACCGGCAGCAGCGCGTCGAGGGGCACCGTGGGCCGGCCGGGGTCCGGCGCCTCCCACGCGGCCATGCCGTCCGGCGGGACGACGTGGGTGGGCCGGAACCCGGTGCCCGGCTGCTTCGCTCTCGACATGGCGCCGCCTACTTCCGCATCACAGCGGGTTCGTGCCGGCGCAGCAGCCGGGCGACCAGCAGGCCGTAGACCACGCAGAGCACCGGCAGCATGACGAGGTCGAGCAGCCAGACCCCGGCCGCGTGCCGGAACAGGGGGTCGGCGGTGAGCTCGCCCGGCACGAGGTGGGCGAGTCCGACCGTGCTCGCCATGGCGCCGAAGGCCCACCGCGAGGGCACCAGCCAGGACAGCTGTTCGAGTACGGGGACGCCGTGCAGCGGGAGCAGGGCGCCGCAGAACACGACCTGGACGATGGCGAGCAGCACCAGCAGCGGCATCGTCACCTCTTCCTTGCGCACCAGCGCGGAGACCAGCAGGCCGAGCATCATGGCGGTGAAGGACAGCAGGGCGACGGCCAGGGTGATCTCGGCCAGCGGCGGCAGGAAGACGCCCTGGCCGCCGGGGGCGGCGAGGTCGACGCCGAGCAGGGCGACCTGGGTGAGGACGACGGCCTGGACCACCGTGACCGTGCCGAGCACCACGATCTTGGACATCAGGTACGCCCCTCTGGGCAGGCCGACGGCGCGTTCGCGCCGGTAGACGGCGCGTTCCTTGACGAGTTCGCGCACCGCGTTGGCGGCCCCGGTGAGCACGCCGCCGACGCACAGGATCAGCAGCGCGTTCATGGCGGTGTCCTGGGTGAGCTTCCCGCCGGCGAGCGCCCGGTCCATGGCGCCCATGAGGAAGGGCAGGGCGATCATGACGGCGAGGAAGGTGCGGTCGGCGGCGAGGACGGTGGCGTAGCGGCGGACGAGGGTGGCGAGCTGCGCGTGCCGGCTCCGGGGGCGGGGCGGCGGCGCGGGGGCGACCGGCGCCGAGTCCGGGTGGCGGGGCTGGCTGGTGGCATCGGTGACGTAGTGCCGGTGGAACGGCGAGTCGAGGTAGTCCCCGGCCCAGTCCCGGTCCTGGTCGCGATCGAACGCCTCGAAGGCCTCCGGCCACTGTTCGAAGCCGAAGAAGGCGAGGGCGTCGTCCGGGTGGCCGTAGTAGGCGATCCGGCCGCCGGGGGCGAGGACCAGGAGGCGGTCGCAGACGCCGAGGCTGAGCACGCTGTGCGTGACGACGACGACGGTGCGGCCGTCGTCCGCCAGTCCGCGCAGCATGTGCATCACCGAGCGGTCCATGCCGGGGTCGAGGCCGGAGGTCGGCTCGTCGAGGAACAGCAGCGAGGGCTTGGTGAGCAGTTCCAGGGCCACGCTGACCCGCTTGCGCTGTCCGCCCGAAAGGCTGTGCACGGATTGGCCGGCGCGCTGCTGGAGGCCGAGTTCCCGGATCACCTCGTCCACCCGGTCGCGCCGTTCGGCCTTCGCCGTGTCCTCGGGGAAGCGCAGCTCGGCCGCGTAGGTCAGGGCGGCGCGCACCGTGAGCTGGGGGTGCAGGATGTCGTCCTGCGGGACGAGGCCGATGCGTCCGCGCAGCTCGGCGTAGTCGTGGTACAGGTCCCGGCCGTCGTACAGGACGGTGCCGTGGTCGGCGGGCCGTTGCCCGGTCAGGGCGTTCAGCAGGGTGGACTTGCCGGAACCGCTGGGGCCGACCACCGCGAGCAGGCACTTCTCCCCCACCGGGAAGGAGACGTGGTCGAGCAGGGTCTTGCTGCCGCGGTCGGCGGTGACCGTGAGGTCCTGCACGTCGAGGGAGACCTCGCCGGTGTCGACGTAGGCGCGCAGTTCGTCGCCGACGAGGCAGTACGTGACGTGTCCGATGCCGATGATGTCGCCGGGGCGGACCGGGGCTCGGTCGACCGGCCGGCCGTTGAGGTAGGTGCCGTTGTGGCTGCCGAGGTCGACGATCTCGCGGTCGCCGTCGGCGTCGGCGCGCAGTTCGGCGTGGTGGCGGGAGACGGTCAGGTCGTCCACGACGAGGTCGTTGGTGTCGGCGCGGCCGATGCGGACGGTGTGCGGGGGCAGCGGCCGTACGCTGCTCGGGCTGCGGAAGGTCCCGGTCAGTTCGGGGTGGGAGACCGCCGAGGGCCGGTCGGTGCTCTCCTGGGGTGCGACCGGGACGAGCCGGGGGCCGTCGTCGGGGTTGCCGAAGCGGATGACGCTGCCGGGGCGGACCTCCCACGCGGTGACGCGCAGGCCGTCGGCGAAGGTGCCGTTGGTGCTGCGGGCGTCCTCGAGCGTCCAGCGGTCGTGGTCGCAGTGCAGGACCGCGTGGTGCCACGAGACGCGGGCATCGTCGAACACGATGTCGCTCAACGGGTCGCGCCCCACCTGGTAGTCGTGGCCCGGGCTCAGCACCGTCGAGCCCGTGTCCGTCTCCAGGACGAGCGCGAGCGCCGTCGGGGCGACCGGTCGCTCCGCCATGCCCGAATTCTACCTATTCACCCTTTTGTTCGCCCGCACGCTTCGGGTGCCACCGGCACCCGGTCCCGTCGTGGCACGCGTCAGGCGACGGGCACGACGAGGGCCGGCAGGGTGCGCTGCATGCGCAGCGCGTCGACGGACTCGGCGAGCAGCTCGTACTCGGTCGTGTCGTCGCAGGCGGCGACCCGCACGAGCCGCCCGGCCGCCAGCTGCTCCCCGACCAGTTCCTGCCCGGCGTCGTCGGCACACCAGGCGCGCAGCAGCGCGGGGACGTCGGCCACCGTGTCCGCGACCGGGACGAGCGCGCCCGCCGGGAAGGCGGGGTCCTGCGGGCTCGGGTCGAGCCGCTCGGCGATCCAGGACGCGCGGTCCCGTAACCACCACAGGGCCAGTGCCAGGGTCGGCGCGCGGTAGGTGCCGAGCGGTACGCCGATGCGCCGTCCGTCGCACATGCCGTACGCCGTGACATGGCACAGGAATTCGTCGTGCACGATCACTCCCCCGCAGCCTCGCTGGTGTGCCGGCCCGGCCTCGCTTTCCGTGCGTTTGTTGCGCGGTAAAGTGCCTCTGACGTTCGAGTATCGTCTCTCCCGAAACACTGTCACCATGACTTTCCGGCCAGTCTCTTGGCATATTCACCGCCCGTTCTGGCCGAAATGCACAGGGCATAGGACGCCCCCGTCATTACCCGGGAGGTAATCGACCCGCGGCGCGCAGCTCCGGCATGGTGGTCACACCGGATCGACGGAACCCCGGATCCGGCTCCTGACCAGCAGTGACGACCTCGATGGAGGCTGATTCGCCATGACCGGGAACATCTACGACTACGACAGCGCCGTCGCCCGTTACCTGGAGGCCTGGAACACCGGAGAGCCGGAGGCCCTGGCGAAGGCGGTGGCGGCGGCCTGGACCCCGGACGGCAGCTACACCGACCCGCTGGTCGACGTGCGCGGCCACGAGCAGATCGCGGCCGTGATCGCGGGGGCCCACCAGCAGTTCCCGGGATTCTCCTTCCGCCCCTACGGCGCGGTGGACGGGCATCACGACACCGCGCGGTTCGGCTGGGAGCTGGTGAACGACGCGGACGGGTCGGCGCCGGTGGCCGGGTTCGACGTGATCACCCTGGACGGTGAGGGCCGCATCCGGCAGGTCCTCGGTTTCCTGGACCGGGTGCCCGCGGAGGCCTGAGGGCGGGGTCGTGGCGTTTTCCGCCGCTCGCGGTGATCGGGAACGGGAAAGGCCCGGGAGCGCGCTCCCCCGTATCTCTGCGGCACTCCCCGGCGAGAGCCGGACAATGGATCACCGCGAGGGCGCGCGACGCACGGCAGGAAAGGGCGCCGGGAATTCACGGCGCCCCGTCGGAGCCCCCGGAAAACCCGACCCCGGAAAAGCGGCTGCACAATGTGTTTCCGGCCGCGGTCACCGAATTGCCCGGCGACCGCGGCCGAGGCGCTCAGCCCTTGAGGATCGCGTCGATCCGCGCCAGTTCCTCGGCGTCGAAGTCCAGGTTGCGGATCGCGCCGACGCTGTCCTCCAGCTGCCGCGGGCTGCTCGCGCCGACGAGGGCGGAGGTCACCCGGCCGCCGCGCAGCACCCAGGCCAGGGCGAGCTGGGCCAGCGTCTGACCGCGGGAGCCGGCGATCTCGTCCAGGGCGCGCAGCCGGCCGACCAGGTCCTCGGTCACCGCGTCCGAGTTCAGGAAGGGGCTGTCGCTCGCTGCGCGGGAGTCCTCGGGGATGCCGTCGAGGTAGCGGCCGGTGAGCAGGCCCTGCTCCAGCGGGGAGTAGACGATGGAGCCGACCTGGAGCTCGTCCAGGGCGTCGAGCAGGCCCTCGTCCTCGGGGCGCCGGTCGAGCATCGAGTAGCGCGGCTGGTGGATGAGGAGCGGGGTGCCTAGTTCGCCGAGGATGCGGGCGGCCTCCCGGGTCTGCTCCGCCGAGTAGTTGGAGACGCCGACGTAGAGCGCCTTGCCCTGCTGCACCGCCGAGTGCAGCGCGCCCATCGTCTCCTCCAGCGGAGTGTCCGGGTCGGGGCGGTGCGAGTAGAAGACGTCCACGTACTCCAGGCCCAGCCGGGTGAGGCTCTGGTCGAGCGAGGACAGCAGGTACTTGCGCGAGCCCCACTCGCCGTACGGTCCGGGCCACATGAGGTAGCCGGCCTTGGTGGAGACGACCAGCTCGTCGCGGTGGGCCGCGAAGTCCGCCTTCAGCGCCTCACCGAGCGCGGCCTCGGCCGCACCGGGCGGCGGGCCGTAGTTGTTGGCGAGGTCGAAGTGGGTGACGCCGAGGTCGAAGGCGCGGCGCAGGATGGCGCGCTGGGTCGCCACGGGCCGGTCGGGCCCGAAGTTGTGCCACAGGCCGAGCGACAGCGCGGGGAGCTTCAGGCCGCTGCGTCCGGTGCGCCGGTAGGGCATGTCGGCGTAGCGGTCGGGGTGTGCGGTGTACAACGCGACTCCAGAGGGGTTGGCACACGATCTACCGGGTCCACTGTTCCCCGGCGCACGTACAGCGGTCCAACAGGAGAATCCGATGGAATTGTGCGGCTAGGCTTCTCAATCATGGAACTGCGCCATCTCCAGCACTTCGTCGCGGTCGCCGAGGACCAGCACTTCACCCGGGCCGCCGAGCGCCTCATGGTGTCCCAGTCCGGCCTGTCCGCCTCCATCCGGGCCCTGGAGCGGGAGCTGCGGGCTCCGCTGTTCGTACGGACCACCCGGCGGGTGACGCTCACCGAGGCGGGGCGCGCGCTGCTGGCGGAGGCCGAGCGGATCCTGGCACAGGTGCGCTCGGCCCACGAGGCGGTGGCCGCGGTGCAAGGCGTGCTGCGCGGCACGCTGGCGCTGGGCACCGAGCAGTGCATCGCCGGGGTGCACGTGGCGCGGCTGCTCGCCGGCTTCCGGCGGCGTCACCCGGACGTGGAGATCCGGCTGCGGCAGGCGGGTTCGGGAGCGCTGGCCGAGGAGGTCGCGGCCGGGCGGCTCGACCTGGCCTTCGCCTACCGCACCCAGGCGGACACCGACCAGCTGCGCTCGGTGTCGCTGGCCAGCGAGCCGCCGACGATCCTGTGCCACCCCAGCCACCGGCTCGCCGCGTCGGGCGCGGTGCTCACGCCGGACGACCTGGCCGGTGAGGTCTTCGTGGACTTCCACCCGGACTGGGGACCGCGCCGCGCCACCGACGCCGCCTTCGCCGCGGCGGGCGTCCGGCGCACGGTCGCGCTGGAGGTCAACGACGTGCACAGCCTGCTGGACCTGGTCGACGAGAACCTCGGCATCGCCGTCGTGCCCCGGCACTTCCGGCACAAGAGGCCCTCGCTCACCGCGCTCCCGCTGAAGGGCGCGGGCGAGCCGGAGTACGAGACGGTGGCCCTGCTGCCGCCGGACGGCGCCACCAGCCCCGCGGCCCGCGCCCTGGTCACCCTCCTGGAGACGGGCGACGCGGAAACGCCCTGCGAGGGGTCCCGGGCCTGCTGATCGCGGACGCACGAACGCGTGCGATGCGCCATGGTGGACGCATGCAAGCGAAGGACATCCTCATCGACGGCTTCGGCCGCATCCAGGAAGAAGTCCATGCCGCCCTCGACGGCCTCGGACCGGACGAGCTGCACTCCCGCCCGGCGCCCGACGCCAACTCCGTGGCCTGGCTCGTCTGGCACCTCACCCGGGTGCAGGACGACCACGTCGCCGGTGCCTTCGGCCTCGGCCAGGTGTGGCTCGACCAGGGCTGGGACAAGCGTTTCGGCCTCGACCTGCCGCGGCACGACACCGGGTACGGGCACGGTCCCGCCGAGGTCGCGAAGGTGCGGGTCGACTCCGCCGACCTGCTCACCGGCTACTACGACGCCGTGCACGAGCAGACCCTGGGCGCCCTGCGCGCCCTCGCCGCCAAGGATCTCGAACGGGTCGTCGACGAGCGCTGGGACCCGCCGGTCACCCTGGGCGTGCGCCTGGTGAGCGTCCTGTCCGACGACCTTCAGCACGTCGGACAGGCCGCCTACCTGCGGGGGCTGGTTCAGAGCGCGGCCGCGTAGGCCGGCAGGACCACGTCCTCGATGAGGGCGTTGCGCTCGTCGAACGGGATGAACGCGCTCTTGAGGGCGTTCACCGTGACCGTGCGCAGGTCCTCGATCCCCCAGCCCGCCTCCTCGACCAGCAGGGACATCTCCCGGGTCATCGTCGTGCCGGAGACCAGACGGTTGTCGGTGTTGAGGGTGACCCGGAAGCCGAGGTCCTTCAGCGCGGTGATGGGGTGCTCGGCGATCGAGGTGGCGCAGCCCGTCTGGAGGTTGGACGTCGGGCACATCTCCAGGGCGATGCGGCGGTCGCGCACCCACCCGGCCAGCCGGCCGAGCTTGCCGGCCGCGAGGTCGGGGATGTCCTCGGTGATGCGCACGCCGTGGCCGATGCGCTGGGCCCCGCACACCTGGAGGGCCTGGTGGATGCTGGGCAGGCCGTGCGCCTCGCCGGCGTGGATGGTGAAGGGAACGTTCTCGCGGCGCAGGTGCTCGAAGGCGGCCAGGTGGTCGGCGGGCGGGAAGCCGTCCTCGGCACCGGCGATGTCGAAGCCGACGACCCCGGCGTCACGGTAGGCGACGGCCAGGTCGGCGGCCTCGCGGACCCGGTCGAACATCCGCATTCCGCAGAGCAGGGTGCCCACGCGGACGGGGGTCCCGGCGGCGGCCGCCTTGGCCATGCCGGCGGCGAGGCCCTCCTGGACGGTCTCCACGACCTCGCTCAGCGACAGCCCACCCTTGGTGTTCAGCTCGGGGGCGTAGCGCACCTCGGCGTAGACCACGCCGTCCGCGGCCAGGTCGAGGACGTACTCCTCGGCGACCCGCAGCAGCCCCTCGCGGTTCTGCATCACGGCGAGGGTGTGCTCGAAGGTGGCTATGTAGCGGACCAGGTCGCCGGAGTTGGCGGCCTCGTAGTACCAGGCGGCCAGCTCGTCGGGGTCCGTGGTCGGCAGGGTGTGGCCGACCGCAGCGGCCAGCTCCACCACGGTGGCGGGGCGCAGGCCGCCGTCGAGGTGGTCGTGCAGGACGGCCTTGGGCAGGCGGCGGATCACATCGATGTCTACGCGCGTAGCGGTCATGGTGCGTCTTTCCTTGGCGAGCGGTTCTGAGCGGTGCGGGTGTGTCCGAGCGGTGCGGGGTGCACGCGGGCCGGGGGCGCAGCGTGCGGCGCGGGGGGCGGTGCGGGCCGGCGGGCGCCGGTGGTACGTCAGGTGGTACGGGGGTGGTACGGGGCCTCAGCCGGCGGGCTGGAGCAGGTCCCAGCGGTTGCCGTAGAGGTCCTGGAAGACGGCGACACTGCCGTACGGCTCGTGCCGCGGCTCCTCCAGGAAGGTCACACCGGCGGCGGTCATCCGGGCGTGGTCACGGGCGAAGTCGTCGGTGTGCAGGAAGAAGCCGACCCGGCCGCCGGTCTGGTCGCCGACCCGGGCGCGCTGCTCCTCGTTCTTCGCCCGGGCGAGCAGCAGGCCGGTGCCGGTCCCCTCCGTCCCGGGTTCGACGACGACCCAGCGGGAGCCGTCCGGGCGGGGCGCGTCCTCGGCCAGCCGGAATCCGAGCGCGTCGGTGTAGAAGCGGATGGCCTCGTCGTAGTCGTCCACGACGAGGGTGACCAGGGCAACGCGTCGCATCGGGACCTTCCGGTGGGGGTGGTTAGCCGGAGAGGTTATACGTAAAACCTGGGGGGCGCCAGTCGCTGTCGCGGTGGGCTCTCCTCACGGCCGGGGAGGTCAGGGGCGCTCGCCCTGGGCGACCTCGACCCGGTGGTGGAAGTCGGCCATGCCGGCCACCGAGGCGACGCAGGAGACGGCGGCGCAGGCGAGCAGGAGGGCGGCGGCCCGGCGGCCGGTGCGGCCCCGCGGCCGGGGGGCGGACAGCAGGGCCTGGACCCGGCGCGGGACCGGGCCCGTGGTCGCGGCGGCGGCGAAGCCGGGGCGCTCGGAGTGGACGGCCTGGGCGGCCAGGGCGGCGCGGGCGATGGCGCGGGCGGTCAGCCGGCGGTCGCCGACAGAGGCCGCCGCGGCCTCGTCCGCGGCGCGTTCGGCGGCGAGCCGGATGGTCTCGCGGACCGGTCGCAGGGCGGGGTGGCAATGCGCCGCGACCTCGGCGGCGGCGAGGAAGTAGTGGTGCCCGCCGTCGTTGTGCGCCCGCTCGTGCGCGAACAGCGCCTCGCGCTCGGCGCCGTCGAGGCTGCGCAGCATCGCGGTGGTGACGACGATGCGGTGCGGACGGCCGGGCAGCGCGTAGGCGTCCGGGCGGGACGAGTCGACGACGCACAGGTCACCGGCGCGCGGTCCGCGCCCGGCCTCCGAGCGGGCGGCCCGGAAGGCACGGGTCTGCCGCAGCACCGAGCGGACGAGGGTCCAGCAGCACACGGCCAGGACGCCCACGGAGGTGGCGGCGGCCGGGAGGACGACGAGGTCCGAGGCGGTGCGCAGCGGGTGGACCAGTTCGCCGAGGGAGGCGAACACCGGCAGCTTGAGCAGGCCGGTCAGCACGAAGGCGCCGAGCGCGGCCAGCGAGCAGCCGGCGAGGACGACCGCGCACCCGGTGACCGCCCACAGCGCGGCGACGGGGGCGAGCCGGTCCATGGCCCGCCGGGCGAGTGCCGGGAGGGCGAACGGCAGCAGCAGGGGCAGCAGGAGCAGCGCGGTCATCGGTCGTCGTCGGATTCGAGCAGGTCGCGCAGGATGCGCTCGTCGTCCGGGCTGAGCTGGGCGACGAAGCGGGCGAGGACCGTCTCGCGGTCGCTGTCCCGGTTCAGTTCGCTGTGCATGCGGCGGGCGGTGAGGCCGTGGGCGTCCTGGAGCGGGAAGTAGGCGTAGCCGCGGCCCTGGCGGCGCCGCTCGACCGTGCCCTTGTCGTGCAGGCGGGTGAGGATCGTGGTCACCGTCGTCCGGGCGAGGTCCGCGCCCAGGGTGAGCTGCACCTGGCCGGGCGTCTGAGGGGCACCGGCGGCCCAGAGCGCGGCCATGACACTCGCTTCGAGCTCGCCGGCCGGCCGGCGTTCGTCCTTGGCGTCGGTCATGGGAACGTTCCTCACCCGTCCTCGCGCGCGCCCCGGAAGGGCCCTCCGCGTGCTCACAGTCGGCCGTCTACATGAGTGTAGTCAACCGAGCGCCCGTCGTACCGGCGTGCGCCCCCGTCCATTATGGGAGGGAACGCATGTCCGGGACGCGGGCGGTGCCCCGGCAGCCGAGCGCCCGGGTGCGGCCGGGTGTGCGGCCCGGTACGGCCGAGCGACCGGGCGCGGCCCGGGGCAACCGTGTGGCCGGGTGCGACCGTGCGACCCGGTGCCGCCCGGTGCGACCGAGCGCGGCCCGGGGCGGCCGTCAGCCGGCCGGGGTGTGCAGCGCGTCGAGCCGGTCCAGTTCCTGCCGGGTGAGCCGCAGGGCGCCGGCTGCGATGTTCTCGGCGAGGTGGTCGGGGTTGCCGGTGCCGGGGATGGCAAGCACGTGCGGGCCCTGGTGCAGGGTCCAGGCGACGCGGACCTGGGTGGGGCTCGCCCCGTGCGCGCGGGCGACGGACAGCACCTCGTCGTCGTGGGCGGTGGCCGCCCGGCGCGGTCCGGCCTCGCCGGCGACGGCGTAGAAGGGCACGAACGCGATGCCCCGCTCCCCGCAGACGCGCAGCACCTCGTCGTCGACCGGGTCGGCACGGTCGATGGCGTACCGGTTCTGCACGCACACCACCGGGGCTATCTCCAGCGCCTCGGCGAGGTGGCGGGGCTGCACGCCGGAGACGCCGAGGTGCCGGATCAGTCCGGCCTCCCGCAGCTCCGCGAGTGCGCCGAAGTGCTCGGCGATGGAGTCCTGCCGCTGGCGGCGGAAGTTGACCACGTCCAGGTGGTCCCGGCCCAGCTGGCGCAGGTTCTCCTCGACGTGCCCGCGCAGCTGGTCGGGGCGGGCGGAGGGGCCCCACTCGCCGTGGTGGTCCCGGAAGGGGCCGACCTTGGTGGCGATGACCAGGTCGTCGGGGTACGGGGCGAGCGCGGTGTTGATCAGTTCGTTGGCGGAGCGCAGGGAGGAGAAGTAGAAGGCGGCGGTGTCGATGTGGTTCACGCCGAGTTCCACGGCCCTGCGCAGGACGGCGATCGAGCGCTCACGATCGCTGGGGGTGCCCAGATGGAAGGCGGCGTCGCCGGTCAGCCGCATGGCGCCGAAGCCGATGCGGTGGACGGGCAGGTCGCCGAGTACGAAGGTGCCGGAGGCGGCCGCGTCGATCGTCTCAGTGGTCATCGGCGGAGTCTGGCATATTCCTTGCGGGGCAGAGGAGTTCGGTTCCTCCCGCCGCCGGGGTCCACCGTGCGGCGACCGGACGGGGTCACGTCTCCTCGATGTCGAGTTCCCCGAGCCGGCGGCGCAGGTACGCCCGCTCCGCCTCGCTCCCGGCGAGTTCGATCGCCGCCGCGTACTCCCGCGCAGCCTCGGCGGGCCGGTCGAGCCGGCGCAGCAGATCGGCCCGGACGGCGTGCAGGACGTGGTAGCGGCCGAGGGTGCCGGGGGTCAGGGAGTCGACCAGTTCCAGCGCCTCGGCCGGGCCCTCGACCTCGGCCACGGCGACCGCCCGGTTGAGCGCGACGACCGGTGAGGGCGCCACGGCCGTCAGCTGGTCGTACAGGCACAGGATCTGCCCCCAGTCGGTGACGCCCGCGGTTCCCGCGTCGCTGTGCACCGCGTTGACGGCGGCCTGGATCTGGTACGGCCCCGGGCGGCCGCGACGCAGGCAGCGGCGGACCAGGTCCTGGCCCTCGGCGATCAGCTCCCGGTCCCACAGGCCGCGGTCCTGCTCGGGCAGCGGCACCAGGGCGCCGTCCGCGTCCCGCCGGGCCGGGCGGCGCGCGTCGACCAGCAGCATCAGGGCCAGCAGACCGGTGACCTCGGGTTCGTCCGGCATCAGCTCGGCCAGCAGCCGGCCGAGCCGTAGCGCCTCGGCGCACAGCGCGGGATCGCCGGTGTAGCCCTCGTTGAAGACGAGGTAGACGACGGCGAGGACGCCGCCGAGCCGGTCGGGCAGGTCGGCGTCGCGCGGCACGCGGTACGGGATGCCCGCGTCACGGATCTTCGCCTTGGCCCGCACCAGCCGCTGGGCCAGGGTCGGTTCGGGCACCAGGAAGGCGCGGGCGATGTCGGCGGTGCTCAGACCGCCGACCAGGCGCAGGGTGAGGGCGACCCGGGCCGCCGGCGCGAGTGCCGGGTGGCAGCAGGTGAAGATCAGCCGGAGCCGGTCGTCGCGCACGGGGCCCTCCTCGGCCGGTGCGTCGGGCGCGTACAGCAGGGCGGCCTCGGCGTGCCGGGCCGGACGGGAGGACTCGCGGCGCAGCCGGTCGACGGCCCGGTTGCGGGCGGTGGTGATGATCCAGCCGGCCGGGCTCGGCGGCACGCCCGCCTCCGGCCAGGTGCGCACGGCGATGGCGAAGGCGTCCTGCACCGCCTCCTCGGCGAGGTCGATGTCGCCGAGGAAGCGGACGAGGACGGACACGGCGCGCCCGTACTCGGTCCGGAAGACGGCCTCGACGCCGGGCGTCCCGGCCATCAGTGCCGGCCCACGAACGGCTGCGCCCCGGCCATCAGTGCCGGCCCACGAACGGCTGCACCCCGCCCATCAGTGCTGGTCCACGAACGGCCGTACCTCGATGGGCAGGGTGGTCGCGAGGGCGGCCTTGCGGCCCCACTCCAGGGCCTCGTCCAGGTCCGCGGCCCGGATCAGGCAAAGTCCGCCCAGGTACTCCTTGCCCTCGGCGTAGGGGCCGTCGGTGATCAGGACATCGCCGTCCTCGGGCCGGAGCATCGTGGCGGTCTCCGGGCCGTGCAGTCCGCCGGCGAAGACCCAGGCCCCGGCCGCGCGCAGCTCGTCGTTGAAGGCCTCGACGTCCCGCATGATCCCGGCGAGCACGTCGGGGGCCGGCGGCCGGCCGTCGGCGGCCTGGACCACGCTGAGCAGGTAGTGCTTCATGACGTCCTCCTTGGCGTCCTGCCGGGCGTCGTTCCGGCGGTGACTCTCACCTCCTACACGAACGGCGGGGGCCCGGATCGACACCGGGCCGCGCGGACGCGCGAAAAAGTCCCCGGCGGGGTTCTTCGGAAGAATCCCCTTCATGACCGACACCGCGCACCCGCTCGTCCGCACCGCCCGCCGGCTCGCCACCGGTCTGCTGCTGCCCGAGGCCGAGCGGGTGGACCAGGAGGGCGTTCCCGTGAGCCACATCGAGGCGGTGAAGCGGTCGGGGCTGCTCGGGGTGGTCGCGCCGGTCGCGTACGGCGGCTCGGGCGCGCCGCCCGCCGTACTGCGGGAGACCGCGGAGATCCTGGCCGGGGCCTGCTGCTCGACCTGGTTCGTGCAGACCCAGCACCACACACCCGTGCAGACCCTGGCGCTGAGCGAAGGGCCGGTGCGCGAACGCCTGCTGGGGCCGTTGTCGCGGGGCGAGCTGCTGTCCGGGGTGGCCTACGCGCACCTGCGGGCGTATCCCCGCGTCCCGGTGCGGGTCCGGCGCGAGGCCGACGGCCTGCGGTTCGACGGAACCGTCCCCTGGTACACCGGATGGGGGCTCAACGACGTGATGCTGCTCGCGGGGATGAGCGAGGCGGGAGAGGCGGTGTTCGCCTTCGTCGAGGCACGCGAGCAGCCGGGGCTGCGGGCGTCCCGGCCCATGCGCCTCGCGGCGCTCACCGCCGCTTCCACGGTGTCGCTCGAACTGGACGGTCTGCGGGTGCCGGAGGAGGCGGTGGCCCTGCGGACGCCGTACGAGCGATGGGCGCCAGGGGACCGGGCCCGCACCCTCAACGTCAACCCGGCGGTCTTCGGTGTGGCGCGCGCGGCGCTCTCCCTGCTGGACGAGGAGTTCGCCGGGCCGCTGGACGCCCGCCTCACCGATGTCCGGCGGCGGGCCTACGCCCTGGCCGACCACCCGGCGCCGCTCGAGCGGGCCGGGGAGCGGTTGGCGGTGCGTGCGGAGGCTTACGAGGTGCTGGGCGCCGCCACCACGGCGGCGGTGACGGCGGGCGGCGGGCGCGCGATGTCCCTGACCAGCCGCGCCCAGCGCCTGGCCCGCGAGGGCCTGTTCCTGCTGGTGCAGGGCCAGACGGCGGAAACCCGGCGGGCCCACCTGCGGGCCCTGACCGGCCCCGGGCGGAACCGCTCCGCGGGCGAGGAGGAAACAGGGACGGCGGAGGGGACGAGGACGGCGGACGGGCCCAGGACCGCGGTGGGCCGTGACCAGGACCACGAAGGGGCCGTGAGTCACGGACCGGCCCCGAGCCCGGACGCGGCGGAGCCGTGAGGCGGGCGCGCCGAGTGCGGCCGCCAGAGGCAGCGGGACTGCCGAACCGGCCGAGTCGCGGCGCCGGGCGGTGCCGCCGCCCGGTGGAGGCGGTCGGCCCGACACCACGGACGGGCCCGGACACGGAGTCCAGGGCACGGGCCCGGCCGACGTGAAGCGGCCGCCGGGGTCAGCGGGGCCGGGTGAGGCCGCGGGCCAACGCGTGGGTGCCTGTCGTCGCGGCTGTCGCGAAGACCAGGGCCAGGGCCACGTCGCGCGGGCGGGTGGGGCGCAGTACGCCGGCGCGGCGCAGGCGGGTGCGGGCCCACAAGGTGAAGGGGATGACCACGAGCGGGCTGGTCACCGAGCCGGGTGTGTAGCCGCGGAGCACGGCCGCCTGCGCCAGATGGACCACACCGTGCAGGCCGAAGGCGTCGAGCGCGGTCTGGTAGACGGCGGAGCGTCCGCCGGTGCGGTGCCCTTCGGCCGCGGCCGCCGCGACCACGACGGCCATCGCGGCTACGGCCGTCGTGAACTCGCGGGCGTCCACCGACCCCACCTGGCGCCACACGGCCTCCGGCACCCGGGGGAACCTCTCGCGCAGCTCCGGGAGCCGCGTGCGTACCCAGCCGGGCACCGTGGCCAGTTCCTCGGTGTCGTGCACGGCCCAGGCGGCCAACAGACCGAAGGTGACCGACGCGTCCACCGCTGCTTCTCTCTTCATGAACCCGCAGTCTGCCAAGCAAAGTTGAGCGACGCGCGGGCAGGTCAGGCGCGACTGCCGTCCTCCGGGCCCTCGACCACGACGAGGAACGCGTCCGACTGCAGATCCATCACCACGGTCGCCGCCTCCCCCTCGGCGCGGCGCGCGGCCGCGAACTCCTCAGCGGGCCACGAGCCTCGCGGGGCCCCGGCGGGGAACCGCTCCAACACCTTCGCACTCATGACGGCCGGTCACCTCCAACGCGGACGGTCGCACGGAATGTACGTCCTGTACCGGAGCGGCTGCCCCGTATCGCTGCGGACATGTCACCCGACCGGGTACGGACGGGGCGAGCCGCATCCGCCGGCCGCCCGGCCCGGGAAGTGACCGGGGAGGGGGACCGGCGACGCGGAGGACCTCAGTCATGGACGACGACGAGCGGGCGGCGGGGCCGCGCTGCCTGGTGACGGGCGCCACGGGCTACATCGGCGGGCGGCTCGTGCCCGAGCTGCTCGCCGCCGGGTACCGCGTGCGCTGTCTGGCCCGTTCCCCCGGCAAGCTGCGCGACGTGCCCTGGTCGGGCGAGGTCGAGGTGGCGCGGGGCGACGTCACCGACGCCGCGTCGGTGGGCGAGGCGATGCGGGACGTCGACGTGGCCTACTACCTGGTGCACGCGCTCGGCAGCGGGGGCGACTTCGAGGAGACCGACCGCCGCGCGGCCCGGGTCTTCGGGGAGCGGGCGAAGGCGGCCGGGGTGCGCCGCATCGTCTACCTGGGCGGTCTCACCCCCGCCGGCGTGCCCGACCAGGCCCTCTCCCCGCACCTGAGGTCCCGGTCGGAGGTGGGCCGGATCCTGCTGGCGTCCGGGGTGCCCACCGCCGTGCTGCGCGCCGCCGTCATCATCGGCTCGGGCTCGGCCTCCTTCGAGATGCTGCGTTACCTCACCGAACGGCTGCCGGTGATGATCACCCCGAGCTGGGTGCGGACCCGGATCCAGCCCATCGCCGTCCGGGACGTCCTGCGCCTGCTGACCGGCTGCGCCCGCCTGCCGGACGACGTCGACCGGGCCTTCGACATCGGCGGTCCGGACGTGCTGACGTACCGGGACATGATGATGCGGTACGCGCGCGTGGCGGAACTGCCCCGGCGCGTCATCGTGCCCGTGCCGGTCCTGACCCCCAGGCTCTCCAGTCTCTGGGTCGGCCTCGTCACGCCCGTGCCCGGGTCCATCGCCCGGCCGCTGACCGAGTCGCTGCGGCACGAGGTCGTCTGCCGGGAGCACGACATCACCCGCTACGTCCCCGATCCGCCGGGGCATCCGCTGGGCTTCGACGCCGCGGTCCGGCTGGCCCTGCGCCGGGTCCGGGACGCGAAGGTGGACACGCGCTGGTCGTCCGCCTCGGTGCCCGGCGCCCCGAGCGATCCGCTGCCGACCGACCCCGACTGGGCGGGCGGCAGCCTGTGCACCGACCACCGCGAGGCGATGGTGGACGCGTCGCTGCGGGAGCTGTGGCGGGTGATCGAGGGCGTGGGCGGCGAGAACGGCTGGTACTCCTTCCCGCTCGCCTGGAGCCTGCGCGGTCTGCTGGACCGGCTGGCCGGCGGGGTCGGGCTGCGCCGGGGCCGCCGGGACGCGCAGCGGCTGCGGGTCGGCGACTCGCTGGACTTCTGGCGGGTGGAGGAGATCGAGCCCGGGCACCTGCTGCGGCTGCGGGCCGAGATGCGGCTGCCGGGCCTCGCCTGGCTGGAGATGCGTGCCGAGCCGGCCGGGCCGGGTCGCAGCCGCTACCGCCAGCGCGCGCTGTTCCATCCGCGCGGGCTGCTGGGCCAGGCCTACTGGTGGGGCATCTCGCCCTTCCACGCCCTCGTGTTCGGCGGCATGGCCCGCAACATCGCACGGGCGGCGGCCCGGACCGCCCCGGCCGGCCTCCGCTCGCCCGCCCGGTGACGCGCCTCGGGCGGCTGCTGCCGCGGGCCGGGTGGCCCCGCGCGCATCCGCCCGGTCCCGCGGGCCGGAAGAGGTCTGCGTCCGCACCCCTCCCCACGGAGCCGCACCATGTACGTCTCGGTCGTCCTGTTCACCGCCGATCTGCGCCTGCACGACCATCCCCCGCTGCGGGCCGCACTGCAGGGCGGCCGGCAGGTGGTCCCGCTCTTCGTACGCGACCGGGGGGTGACGGACGCGGGGTTCGCGGTGCCGAACCGGCGGGCGTTCCTCGCCGACTGCCTGCGTGACCTGGACGACGGGCTGCGCGAGCGCGGCGGGCGGCTCGTGGTGCGCTCCGGCGACGTGGTCGAGGAGGTGTGCAAGGTGGCCGCGGAGGCCGACGCCGACGAGGTGCACCTGGCGGCGGACGTCAGCGCCTTCGCGCAGCGGCGCGAACGGCGGCTGCGGCGCGCCCTGGAGGCGGAGGGGCGGCGGGTGCACTTCCACGACACGGTGACCACGGCGGTGGCGCCCGGCGCGGTCACCCCGACGTCCTCGGACCACTTCGCCGTGTTCACGCCGTACTTCCGGCACTGGTCCACGCAGCGGCTGCGGGACGCACTCGGCGTGCCCCGGACGATCCGCGTGCCCGAGGGCATCGGCTCCGAGGAACTGCCGTCCCGCGCGGCCGTGCCGGGGGTGTCCCCGGGGCTGGCGGAGGGCGGCGAGCGGGAGGCGAGGCGGCGGCTCACCGCCTGGCTGCGCTCGGGCGCGGAGGCCTACGACGAGGGGCGCGACGACCTGGGCGACGACGCGACCTCCCGGCTCTCCCCGCACCTTCACTTCGGCACGCTCTCCCCCGTCGAGGTGGTCCAGCGGGCGGGCGCGGCCGACAACCCCGGAGCGCGGGCGTTCGTACGGCAACTGGCCTGGCGGGACTTCCACCGCCAGTTGCTGGCGGCGCGGCCCGGGGCGTCCACCGCCGACTACCGCACCAAACGCGACCGCTGGCGCTCGGAGCGGACGGCCCGCGCGGACATCGAGGCGTGGCGGGAGGGCCGTACCGGCTATCCGGTGGTGGACGCGGCGATGCGCCAGCTGCGGCACGAGGGCTGGATGCACAACCGCGGCCGCCTGCTGACGGCGAGCTTCCTGACCAAGACGCTGTACGTGGACTGGCGGGTGGGCGCCCGGCATTTCCTGGACCTGCTGGTCGACGGGGACGTGGCCAACAACCAGCTCAACTGGCAGTGGGTGGCGGGGACGGGCACGGACACCCGCCCCAACCGCGTGCTCAATCCGGTCACCCAGGCCAAGCGGTACGACCCCGACGGCGCCTACGTGCGGCGTTGGGTGCCCGAACTCCGGGACGTCCCGGGCGGCGCGATCCACGAGCCGTGGAAGCTCGAGGGACTGGAGCGGGCGACCGCCGGCGACTACCCCGACCCGCTCATCACCCTGGCCGACGGCCTGGCCCGCTTCCGCCAGGCGCGCGGCAAGGAGTGAGCGGCCCCCGGTCTAGGACCGGTGCCGATGGGCCACCGTGAGGGCGTCGAGGGCTTCCGCGAGGCCGGTCGGGCGCAGCATCCCGCGGCCGGGGCGGCCCGCCCAGCCGGGGCCGCCGAGCAGGACCAGCGGCTGTGACCTGGCCCCCCTCACCCCCCACTCGGTGGCGGCCACGTGCTGGGCCAGCGCCAGGTTCGCGGTGGAGCGGGCCTGGGCCCACAGCACCACGGCGGCCGGGCCCAGGCGCCGTACCGCGACCGCGAGTGCCTCGGCGGGGACGGCGCCACCGAACATCCGTGTGGCTATGCCGAGTTGACTGAGCCCCGCGTTCAGTGCCTCCAGCGGCAGGGTGTGCTGTTCGCCCGGCACGCAGGCCAGCAGCACCGGTCCCGGGGCAGCGGGGTCCAGTGGTGCCACGGGGGGCAGGGTGTGCCGGCGCAGGAGGGTGGACACGTGCCAGGACAGCAGGTGCTCCACCTCCACGTAGCGGTCGCCGGCCGAGGCCCACTTGCGGCCCACGGCGTGCAGGGAGGGCACCATCACCTCCTGCCAGGCGCGGGTGAGGCCGTGGCCGGCCACGGC
>NZ_JAJSZC010000004.1:13061-21769 GCF_036815105.1 Streptomyces sp. IBSBF 3136 | reverse complement strand
TGGGGGCCCACAACCCCCCCGGGCGGGGGGGGGGGGCGGGCGGCCCCCCCCCCGCCCGCGGCGAGCCGTTCCTCGACGGCCGGCGCGTCCAGGCGTACGGCCGCGCGGGCCAGGCCGCGCAGCTCCTGGCCGATGTCGTCCTCCGGCGGATGAACGGCCGTCGCCACCGCTGACGGCATCGGCACGGAGGCCGGAGCACGCCCGCCCGTGGTCGCCCCCTCCCGCGCGCCGCCGGCCCCCGCACCCGCGGTCCGGGCTCCGGTGGCGCCTGCGCCGCTGGTCCCCGTGCCGGGGGTCACGGCCGCGGCGGGCGGTGGTCCGGCAGCGGTGATCTCGGTCCGTGCGGCCCGGGCCGCCTCGGCGGGGGCCACCCCGGCCGAGGTCAGCCGGCACATCGTCTCCAGCATGGCCACGTCCCGGGGTGTCCAGCGCCGGTGCCGGCCGGCCGCGCGCTCGGCGGGGCCGATGCCGTAGCGGCGCTCCCAGGAGCGCAGGGTGGTGGGCGAGACCCCCAGCCGCCGGGCGAGGGCGCCCGTGGTCAGCCCCGCCTCGGCCGGCGGTCCCGGTTCGGCACGCTGAACGTCCATGCAACGACTATACGGTGCAGAATCGATGCGGGTTGAAGGCGGGGCTGTCCGGTTCCGACCATGAGGGACCGCACCGACCCGAGGAGCCGCGGCATGTGCTCGAATCCGGCCCCCAGCAGCGTCGTCACCGCGCCTCCCGCGCCGGGAGCCGCCGCCGAAACGGCGCGTCCGGCCGCGGGCTGCGACGCGTACGGCGACGAGGAACTGGCGCGGGGTCTGGTGGCGGGGGACGAGGCGTGCCTGATCGCCGTGCACCGACGCTGGTCCGGACTGGTGTACGGCCTGGCCCGGCGCTCGCTGGGCGACGCCAGGGAGGCGGAGGACGTCACCCAGCAGGTGTTCCTCGGCGTGTGGCGCGGCCGGCACGGGTACCGGCCCGACCGCGGCCCGCCGGCCGGGTGGATCGTCGGCATCACCCGGCGCAGGATCGTCGACGCCCTGTCCGCCCGGACTCGGCGCGCCGACCTCGTCGCGGCCGCCGGATCGGCCCTGCTGCTCACCGGCGGCACCGTCGCCCCGGGGCCCGAGGCCGTGCTCGACCGGGTGCTGGTGCGGCAGGCGCCGGCCCGGCTGCCCGGTCCGCAGCGGGAGGTGCTGCGGCCGGCCTTCTACGAGGACCTCACCCAGACCCAGATCGCGGCGCGCACGGGATGGCCGCTCGGCACCGTGAAAAGTCACGCCCGGCGCGGCCTGCACCGGCTGCGGCACTCGCTCGGACAGCGGGCCGGGCAGATCGATGCGGAAACGATGCACCTGCCGGAAGGGGTCGACTGAAGCACCGGACCCCTGGGGCGGTGCCCGCAACGATCCCCGCCACCCCCTACACATAAGCCGCCAACAAGGGCAAACTGTGTGAGAGGCGCTTCTCGCGCACCGCTCCCGACGCGGTCGGGGCCGTACGACGGGACAGGAGGGGACAGGATCCCCGGACCCCGAGCGGCAGCGTCCGAAGACCATGAAGGAGAAGTCCGAGGAAGGGAGGACCCAGCGAAGAAAGTGAAGGCCACGAAGAACGCGAGGACGGTCCGCCCGGGCGGACCGTCCTCCCGGTGCGCGCGGCTCAGCGGCCGGGCACCTGCCAGGGCGCCTGGGGCATGGTGCGCCCGGTCTCCAGCAGCGACTTGAGGTTGGAGAGCACCGCGGGCCACCCGTAGGCGACGTCGCCGCGCTCCCCCTCGTCGTTGAGGTCCTCGTGGATGACGGTCAGCCGCACGATGTCCTCGTGCGGGCGGATCTCGAAGGTGACCCGGGAGTGCCGGTCCTCCCGACCCTCGTCGTCGGGCGCCGCCCAGGTGGCGACCAGCCGCTTCGGGGGCTCACTCTCGATCACCCGCCCGACCACGTCGGCGACGCCGGAGCCGTCGGTGCGGACGTGCTCCCAGCGGGAGCCGACCTGCCAGTCGGAGACGTTGCGGTGTCCCCAGTAGGCGGCGGTCAGGTCGGCGTCGGTGAGCGCCTCCCAGACCTTCTCGGGGGTGCTCGCGATGTAGGTGACGTACACGAAACTCGGCTTGTCGGCCATGGCTTCCTCGGCTCGTCGCTTCACGGCGCCGAGCGCGCTGAGGCGCGGGCGCTCGAACTTGTCGATCCACCGCTCCTGGATCTCGTGGAGCGGTACGGGGTTGAGGTAGTGCAGCTTCTCCCGCCCCCGCCGCAGGGTGCCGACCAGGTTGGCGGCCTCCAGCACGGAGAGGTGCTGGGTGACCGACTGCCGGGTCATGGCGAAGTGCTCGCACAGTTCGCCCAGCGTCTGGCCGTTGTGTTCGTGCAGCCGGTCGAGAAGCCGTCTGCGCGTGGTGTCGGCCAGCGCCTTGAAGACCCTGTCCATCCCGCTGTCGTCCGCTGATTGCACACCCAACGTTATGCAGGCAATCTCTTGCATGTCAATCCGGGAGGCCGGGCCGTACCGGGTACGCCGCCACGGTCAGCCCGCCACCGGCTCGGTGTCCGGGTCCCGGCCCGCCGTCGCGTACTCCTCGCTGATCTCCTTCGGCCCGAACGGCCACAGCCGCTCCCGCCGCGCCCAGACCAAGAACGCCGCGCAGCCGAGGGCGAGCCAGGCGAGGGACCACTCGATGGGACGGCGGCCGGGTGAGTTCCTGTCGGCGTACCCGTAGATCACGCACCAGCCGACGAAGGCGACGACGCCGGGCAGCGGATAGAGCCACATCCGGTACGGGCGGTGCAGCGTGGGCCGGCGCCTGCGCAGCACCATGAGCGCCACGATCTGGGCGAGTGCCTGGACGATCACCATGACCGTGGTGAGCAGC
This sequence comes from Streptomyces sp. IBSBF 3136, assembly GCF_036815105.1. Lineage (NCBI taxonomy): Bacteria > Bacillati > Actinomycetota > Actinomycetes > Kitasatosporales > Streptomycetaceae > Streptomyces > Streptomyces sp. IBSBF 3136. Next base: position 18,912 of record NZ_JAJSZC010000004.1, on the reverse strand, counting down.
TGGATCAGGGTGGCGAGGTCGGTGTGGCGGCCGATCAGGAAGCCGATCGCGGTGATCACGCCCATGGTCGCCAGGCCCAGCATCGGGAAGCGGTGCCGAGGGTGCAGCTTCCCGTACGGCCGGAAGAACACACCGTCGCGGGCGGCGTCGTAGGGCACCCGGGAGCCGCCGAGCAGGCCGGTGAACACCGAGGCGAACGCGGTGATCAGGATCAGCACGGTGACCGTGTCGGCGGCGGCCGTGCCCCACGTCCTCTCCAGCACCGCCGAGGCCACCGAGGTGGAGGCGATGTCCTTGGGGTCCGTCATGCGGTGCCAGTCGATGACGCCGAGCGTGCCGATCTGCAGCAGCAGGTAGATCGCCATGATGCCGAGGATCGAGAAGATGACGGACCGCGGCAGGGTGCGGCCCGGGTCCTTGATCTCGGCCCCCATGTAGGCGGTGGTGTTGTAGCCGAGGTAGTCGTAGACGCCGATGGTCAGGCCGGCGGCGAAGCCGAGCCAGAAGTGGTCGCTCGTCAGATCGAAGGCGTGTGCCGGGTAGCCGAAGGCCAGGTGGGGGCTGAAGTCGGTGGCCGCGGCCGCGATCACCAGCACGACGGAGGCGATCATCACCGTCCACATCACGGCGGTGAGGCGGGCGATGTGCTCGATGCCGCGCCAGAGCAGCAGCACCACCAGGGCGATGACGCCGAGGCCGATGAGGTCGCCCCAGGTCCGGCCGAGACCGGGGGCCAGGTAGCCCAGGTACTGGACGAAGCCGACCACGCCCGTGGACATGATCAGGGGGATGAAGAGCATCGCCGTCCACACGAACAGGAACGGCATCAGCCGCCCGGTGCGGTACTGGAAGGCCTGGCGGAGGTAGACGTAACTGCCGCCGGAGCCGGGCATGGCGGCGCCCAGTTCGGCCCACACCAGTCCGTCGCACAGCGCCAGCACTGCGCCCGCGACGAAGCCGATGACCGCCTGGGGGCCGCCGAACGCGGCGACCATCAGCGGGATGGTCACGAACGGCCCGATGCCGCACATCTGGCTCATGTTGATGGCCGTGGCCTGGAACGGGCCGACACGGCGGACGAAGCCACCCGGTGGTGGCGGGCTACCGGACATGGGGACTCCTGACGCGACGGGCCGAACGGACCGCGTGCTCGGCGGGGAACCCGCCCGGCCGGGCTGACTGGCCGATAAAGTTAAGGAGCCTTACTAGAGGCGTCAAGTAGGCGCCGGGAATGCAAGAGAATGGTGCGATGCCCGCCCGAGACGCCGGAGCCCCGCCGGACCAGCCCTGGAGCCGCCGCCGTCTGCGCAGCGCCAACGAGCGGCTGCTGCTGGACCGGCTGCGCGCCCTGGGCGCCGGCTCACGCGCCCAACTCGCCCGTGAGACCGGCCTGTCCAAGCCGACGGTGTCCAGCGCGCTGGCCTCGCTGGAGGCGGCGGGGCTGGTCCACGAGGTCGGCACCCACGCGCCCGAGCGCGGCCGCACGGCCGTGCTGTACGCCCCCGACCCGGCCGCCGGGTACGCGCTCGGGGTGGACATCGGGCGCGGCTGGCTGCGGGTCGCCGTGGTCGACCTGGACGGCACGGTGGTCGCCCGCGCCGACGTGCGCAACCGGGCCCGCGCCTCCGCCGCCATGGCCGACCTGGTGGTGGAGACGGCCCGCCAGGTGATCGGCAACTCGGGCGTGGACCCGGCCGAGGTGGTGCACGGGGTGGTGGGCACGCCGGGCGTGTACGACGAGGAGCGGCGCCGGGTGCGGTACGCGATGCATCTGCCGGGCTGGGGTCGCGCGGGCCTGTTCGACCGGATGCGCGAGGAGCTGGGCGTCCCGCTCGAGGTGCACAACGACGCCAACCTGGCCGCGCTCGGCGAGTACACGTACGGCGTCGGCGCGGGCAGCCGGCTCTTCGCGTACATCCTCATCGGCACCGGCCTCGGCATGGGGGTGGTGAGCGAGGGGAGGCTGTTCACGGGGGCGCACGGACTGGCCGGGGAGATAGGTTTCCTGCCCTGGCCGGGCCGGAGCAAGCCGGAGCGGCTCGAGGACGCGGTGTCCGGGGAGGCGGTGGTGGAGGCCGCCCGGCGGTTCGGGATGAACGGGCAGCTCACGGCGAAGGCCGTGTTCGACGCGGCCCGGCGCGGCGAGCAGGCCGCGGTGCGGGCGGTGGAACTCGAGGCCGAGCGGATCGCGCACACCGTGGCGGCCGCGGCCGCGGTGCTCGACCCGGACCTGGTGGTGCTGGGCGGCGGGGTGGGGCACAGCGTGGACCTGCTGCTCGGGCCGGTCCGTGAGCGTCTGCGCGCCCTGACCCCGCTGCGGCCGCGGCTCGCACCCAGCCGGCTCGGCGAGGACGCGGTGCTGCTGGGCGCGGTGGCGACGGCGCTGGGGACGGCGCGCGACCTGGTGTTCGAGCGCAGGGCGGGCGAGAGCGAGGGCTGACCCGGTCGCCGCCGGACCGATCGCCCCAGCCGTCAAGGCCCGTGGCGGCGACGGTCGTTGACATGCCCCTCCGCGTTCCCTACCTTGAGCCGAGTTAGTAAAGTTTCCTAACTTTACGAGCTTGGAGACCAGCGTGTTCCCTCGCCCCGCCCCCGGACGCCGGCTCGCCACGGGCGCCGTGCTCCTGAGCCTGCTCGGCACGCTCACCACCAGCGCCTGGGCCGGGCCCCGGGACCATCGGCCGACGCCGCACGAGCGGCAGCACCAGCACGGGCCCAGTGTCACCCATGTCCCGTCCACCGCCGGGTCCGCCACTCCGCTGTCCGGCTACTCGATCCGGTCGACCGCCGAGGTGACCGACTCGGCGGCGGCCGTCTCCTCCCCCGGCTACCGGGCGGCCGGCTGGTACCCGGCGGGCCCCCGCTCCACCGTGCTGGCCGCCCTGCTCGCCGACGGCGTGTACCCCGACCCGTTCCACTCCACCGACCAGCAGAAGATCCCCCGGGAAGACTTCCAGGTGCCGTGGTGGTACCGCTCCGACTTCACCGTCGAGGACACCGGTCAGCGCACCCGGCTCGACTTCAGCGGTGTGGTCTCGGCCGCCGACGTCTACGTCAACGGCCACCAGGTGGCCGGGGCCGCGGACGTGACCGGCGCCTACACCCGTCACGAGCTGGACATCACCTCCCTGGTGCGGTCCGGAACCAACACGGTGGCCTTCCGGGTCCGGCCCAACGACCCGAACAAGCACCTCACGACGGGCTGGCTCGACTGGCTCCAGCCGCCGCCCGACCGGAACATGGGCCTCGTGCGCGACGTCCTGGTCCGCCGGGACGGTCCGGTCGCGCTGCGCGACGCGCACGTGGTGAGCGAACTGGCCGTCCCCGCGCTGGACACCGCCGACCTGACGGTCGAGGCGCAGGCCCGCAACGACTCCGACGCCCCGGTCACCGCCCAGGTCACCGGCAGCGTCGCCGGGACGCGTCTCACCAGGACCGTGCCGCTCGCCGCGCACGAGTCGAGGACCGTCACCTTCTCCCCCGCCGACGTCCCGGGGCTGCACCTCACCTCCCCGAAGGTGTGGTGGCCGGCGGGCATGGGCGGACAGCCGCTGTACGACCTCGACCTCGCCGTCTCCGTGGCCGGCGCCGTCTCGGACACGGCCCACGAGCGCTTCGGCATCCGCGACGTGCGGGCGCCCCTGAACACCGACGGCGCCCGCCAGTACCGGATCAACGGCCGCAAGCTGCTGATCAAGGGCGGAGGCTGGTCACCCGACGAGTTCCTGCGCTGGGACGCGGGCTACGTGGAGGACCGGCTGAAGTACGCCCTCGACCTCGGGCTGAACACCATCCGCCTGGAGGGGCACATCGAGCCGGACGAGTTCTTCGACCTCGCCGACCGCCTCGGTGTGCTCACGCTGCCGGGCTGGGAGTGCTGCGACAAGTGGGAGGGCCAGGTCAACGGGGGCAGCGAGTCCGGCGAGAAGTGGACCGAGGCCGACTACCCGGTCGCCAAGGCGTCGATGGCCGCCGAGGCCGCCCGGCTGCGCCGCCACCCGAGCGTGATCTCCTTCCTGATCGGCAGCGACGCCGCGCCCGACGCGAGGATCGAGAAGGACTACCTGGACGCCCTCAGGGCCGCCGACTGGCCCACCCCGGTGGTGCCCGCCGCCTCCGACAACGCCTCGCCCCAGCTGGGCCGTTCGGGCATGAAGATGACCGGGCCCTACGAGTGGGTCCCGCCGGACTACTGGTACGCCAAGCGTGAGGGCGGTGCCACCGGCTTCAACTCCGAGACCAGCGCGGGCCCCGACGTCCCGACCCTGGACACGCTGCGCCGGATGATGACGCCCGCCGAACTCGACACCCTCTGGAAGGACCCCGGCGCCCGGCAGTACCACCGTTCGCCCTCCACCGTCTTCGGCACGCTGAAGATCTACGACGCCGCGCTCACCGGCCGCTACGGCGCACCGGCCGGGCTCACCGACTACGTGCGCAAGGCCCAGCTCGCCCAGTACGAGAACGTGCGTGCCCAGTACGAGGCGTACGGGCGCAACGCGACGGACTCGAGCAAGCCGGCCACCGGGGTCGTCTACTGGATGTTCAACAGCGGCTGGACATCGCTGCACTGGCAGCTCGTGGACCGGTACCTGGACCAGGGCGGCGCCTACTTCGGCGCGAAGAAGGCGAACGAGCCGCTGCACATCCAGTACTCCTACGACGACCGCTCGGTCGTCGTCGTGAACAACCGGCACGGCTCCACCGGTCCGCTCACCGCGCGCGCCACGCTGTTCGACCCCGACGGCACCCAGCGGTACGACCGGACGGTCACCGGGCTGACGGTGGACGGCGACGGCGCCCACGGCACCGCGCTCACGCTGCCGTCGCTGAGCGGGCTGCCGCCGACGTACCTGCTGCGCCTCACGCTGACCGACGCGGACGGCAAGGAGGTGAGCCGGAACGTGTACTGGCTCTCCACCCGGGCGGACAAGCTGGACTGGGCGCACACCGACTGGTACTACACGCCGGTGACCGGCTACGCCGATCTCCGGGGGCTGTCGTCGATGGCGCAGGTACCGGTGTCGGCGAGCGCGTCGACCGTGACGTCCGGCGGCACCTCGACGACCACGGTGACCGTGCGCAACACCGGGGACGGGCGGACGCCCTCGCTGCTGACGGACGTCCACCTGGTCGACGCGCACGGGAAGCCGGTGCTGCCCGTGCGCTGGTCGGACAACGAGGTCAGCCTGTGGCCGGGTGAGTCGGCCACGCTGACGGCCACCTACCGGACCGCCGACCTGCGCGGCTCGGCGCCGCGGGTGCGGGTCTCCGGCTGGAACACCCCGGAGCGGACGGTCCCGGCGGCCTGATCCGAAGGGCGGGGTGGGCGCTCAGGCCCACCCCGCCCTCGGCCTCAGCCGACGTCGAGCGCGGTGTCGTCGAGGACGAACGACGTCTGGAGGGTCGAGCCCTCGGTGCCGGTGAACTTGATCGTGACCGTCTGGCCCGCGTAGTTCGCGAGGCTGAAGCCACGGCGGGTGTAGCCGCTCGCCGCGTTCAGGTTCGAGTAGGTCGCGAGGGTCGACAGCACGGTGCCGCTGCTGTCGAGCACCTGGGCCTTCAGGGTGTCGTACGCCGTCGAGGTGGACGTCTCGGCGGTGTCGACATGCAGATAGAAGCTCAGGTCGGCACTGGTGCAGCCGGCCGGGATGGTCACCGACTGGGACAGGGTGTCGGTGTGGGCCGAGCCGTAGCCGTTCAGCCATGCCTTGTAGGAGCCGGTGCGGGCCGCCTCGCCGGAGTCGTTGGTGATGACCCCGCTGGAACTGGTCCAGGAGCCGGCCCCGGACTCGAAGCCGGGGTTGGCCAGCAGCTGGCCGGCGGCGCAGGTGCCGCCACCGCCCCCGCC
>NZ_JAJSZC010000004.1:0-13051 GCF_036815105.1 Streptomyces sp. IBSBF 3136 | reverse complement strand
CGCCCTCAACGCCACCCCCGCCGCTGGTGCCGGAACCGGCCAGCCAGGCGGTGGCGTTGAGGGCGAGGGCCGCGTTGGTGGCCCCGGAGTCGTTCCAGCCGTCGTACAGGGTGTTGCCGGACTGGCCGGTGCCGTCGTCGATCGGCGAGCTGTCGCCCCAGAAGGCGACGCGGCCGCTGCCGAAGGTGCTGGTGAGGAAGAAGGCGCCGGTGTTGCCCGAGTAACCGGTGCGGTAGAGCAGGCCCTTGACGGCGGAGTTGTCGGCGGGCTTCAGCGTGGCCGTCGTGCCGCTGGCGATCAGGCTCTTGGTGACGGTGCCGAAGGAGCCGTGGAGCACCGGGTTCGTGCTGTCGCTGATGGCCGACGGGTAGTCGGAGCCGATGCTCAGCGAGTCGATGGAGAAGCCGAACGGGTCGGTGGAGTCGACGCTGTTGTTCGTCATCAGGTCGTTGAGGATCTCGACCGCGTCCTGGCCGTCGTTGTTGCGGTCGGCGCCGGTGTGGTCGGAGATCATGAACAGGCCGCCGCCGTTCTTCACGAAGGTCATGATGGCGGTCTTCTCCGCCGTCGTGAACAGCGTGTTGGGCTCGGGCAGCACCAGGGTGTCGAAGTTCGACAGGTCGGTGGCGGACGAGCCGCCGTAGCTGAGGCTGGAGCCCGAGGGCAGCGTCTTCAGGCTGTAGCCGCCGGTCTTCTGCAGGGCCACACCCCAGGAGGACAGGGCGCCGGTCCAGTCGGTCTCGGCGGACGGGGAGGACTTCTGGCCGAGCGGGTCGGGCTGGCTGGTGGAGATGATCCAGTCCGCGTTGCCCGCCGTCTCGGCGTGGGCGTTGTCGAACAGGACGCGGTGCGTGGTGGCGGCGTGCGCGGGGGTGGCGTCCGTGCCGACCTGCAGGGCCGTCGAGGTGACGAACAGCCCGAGTCCGGCCAGGGCGGTGGTGAGTCTGCGGCGGGATCTCCAGGATCCAAGCATCCGGCGAACCTCCATGTGGGGTGGGGAGAGGCAGTGCGGCGCCAAAATCTGCGCGCGTAGAACGGGGTTGAGGGTTCTACACGCGTCGACTCGTTGAAAGGTACATGGCATGTCGGCCCGGTGAACATAAAGTCCCGGCAATCTCGCCCCGCGGACTCCCACCGCCGAGGCGGCCGTCAACTCCCGTACAGGTAGGGGGTCGTGGTGCTGAGCGCCTGGAAACCCAGCCGTTCCAGGATCGGCCGGCTCATGGGCGAGGCGTCCACCTGGAGGAACCGGTGGCCGTGGGCGGCGGCTACCCGGGCCCGGTGGGCGACCAGGGCACGGTAGACGCCCCGGCCCCGCCAGGACTCGACGGTGCCGCCGCCCCACAGGCCGGCGAAGCGGGTGCCGGGCACCAGTTCCATGCGGGCGGCGCTCACCGGCTCGTCGCCGGCGAGCGCGACCACGGCGACGACCGTGCCCGGATCGGCGTCCAGCCGCGCGAGGAGCCGGTGGCGCAGCCGGGTGCCGTCGGTGCCGAAGGCCCTCTCGTGCACCCGCACCACCAGGTCGACCCCGGCCGGATCGGTGGCCCTGACGATCCGGATGCCGTCGGGCGGCCCGGGGTCCGGGGAGCGCCGGATGACCTCGGCGGTGTCGCCGATCAGCAGCGTCTCCTCGGGTTCGGCCCGGAATCCGGCGGCGGTCAGCCGGGCGCCCAGGTCCACCGGTCGGTCGTGGCCGTAGAGCTTCCACTCGAAGTCGTGGCCCAGGGCGCCGAAGTACGCGATCTGCTCGTCGATCGCCCGGTCCGCCGACCGCTCGTCCAGCGCGGACCACAGGACGCCGTTCCAGCCCTGCGCGCCGGCGGTCTGCCGGACCACGGCGCCGCTGCGCTCGACGCGGGCTCCCGGCCCGTCGGGAGCGGCGCCCTCCCGCATGTCCCGGTCGTAGAGGGCGAGCACCGCGGCGTGATCCATGCCCTCACTCCAGCATCCGCCGGCGGACCGGGCAACGGAATTACCGCGGACCGGTGCGGCGCCCGCCCGGACTCCGGTGCCTGTGCCACCCTCGGTGGCCGTGCCCCGGGCCGCCGGGGACCAGCCGAGGACCATCCTGCGAGGAGGGCGGTCCCCATGGTGAAGGACAGTGAACTCGGCTTTCCGCGCCGGTGCGTGGAGCCGGCCCGGGAGGCGCTGGACGCGGGTGACGAGCCCTTCGGGTCGGTGCTCGTCACGGCCGACGGCGCGGTCCTGGCCGAGGACCGCAACCGGGTGGCCGCCGCGGGGACCGCACCCGGCACCCGGAGTTCGAGCTCGCCCGCTGGGCGGCCGCCCACCTCACGTCCGGGGAACGGGCCGGCGCCACCGTCTACACCTCGGGCGAGCACTGCCCGATGTGCGCGGCGGCGCACGCCTGGGTGGGGCTCGGCCGCATCGTGTACATCGCCTCGTCCGAGCAACTCGGCTCCTGGCTGTCGGACCTGGGGGTACCAGAGGCTCCGGTGCGGCCGCTCCCCGTCAACGAGGTGGCTCCCGGCACGGCCGCCGAGGGGCCGGTGCCCGAGCTGGTCGAGGAGGTGCGGGAGCTGCACCGCCGCTGCCACGCGGGCGCCCGCTGACCGGGGCGGGCCCGGCCCCCGGCCGGCTCAGCCGAGTTCGAGCGTGGTGACCCCGAAGACGCGTTCCCGGGCGTGGTCGCGGACGGGTCCGGTGTACATCCGAGCGGTCTCGAACGAGGCGCCGAGGCCCGCCTCCAGGGCCAGCGCCACGGCCTCGGCGTTGGGTTCGGGGACGTCGACGGCGATCTCGCGGCCGGCGGCGTCGGCGGTGAGCGCGGCGAACAGGGCCCGGGCGTCGTCCGCGGTGTCGGCGAAGAGCGGGCCGATGCGCAGGCAGTCGTGGCCGGGGCGGATCACGCCGTAGCCGGTGAGGCGGTCGCCGTCGTGGCGGACGTGGGCACGGTGGCCGTCGTGGGACAGCCACTCGGCGAGGAAGCGCGGGCGGTCGGCCGGTACGCAGGCGCTGTCGTAGGCGGTGACGGCGGCGAGGTCGCCGGGACCGGCGGGGCGCACGCCCGTGGGGGCGGTGCCTCCGGCGGCGACGCCGGTGAACCTGATGGTGCGGTGGGCGAGTTCGAAGCCGGACAGCCGGTAGTTGTCCTGCTGGGCGACGACTCCGTCCAGGCCGACGGTGCGCTCACCGGCGTGGGCGAGGGCGGTCTTCCACGTGGTGAGGCCGTGGCCGCGGCCGCGCAGGTCGGGGCGGACCAGGTAGCAGCCGAGGAAGGCGTAGTCGGAGCCGTAGGTGACGACGGAGACGGCCGACACCGGCTCACCGTCGATGCGGCCCAGGAAGAACCCGTCGGGGTCCTGGGCGAAGAAGGCATGGCCGTCGCCGAGCCCCGGGTTCCAGCCCTCCGCCGCCGCCCACCCGCTGATCACCGGCCAGTCGGCGAGGGTGGCCTGGGTGACGACGAGGTCCTGCGGGGCCGGGTGGGTCATCGGTGCGCTCCATGGCGGGGACTTGGGGCCGGTGAGGGACCGGCCCGCGGGGTTCGGGCGGGCCGCGCGGCGCCCGCACGGCGGCCGCACCGCAGCATCCTCGCCGATCAACCCGGGCCGCACCATGGGCGCATCGGCCGTTGTGCGCCTCAAAACGTGCTGTGGTGCGGGAGGTCGGCGCGGGCGTGTGGACGCCCGGGCCGTTGCCCGACCCGGGCGTCCACCGCTTGCGCGCATGCCGACGGCCCCATCGGTCCGGCGTCCGGTGGGGCCGTCGTGTCACGAGAGCGCGATCAGCGGGTCCGGCGGGGACCGAAGCGCCGGTACAGAGCCGCACCCGTGAGCACGAGCGCGGCGCTGCCGGCGACCGCGGGCGCCGTCAGGTCCGCCCCGGTGTGGGCGAGGGTCTCCACCGACGGCCGCGGGGCCGGGGGCGTGACGTGCTCGGGCGTGTGCGGAACGGGGTGGGACCGGGTCGGGACCGGCGGCTTCCGGGTCGGCGGCGTCGGCGTCGCGGTCGTCGGCGGGGTGGGCTGCTCGACCGGGTTGTTGACGGACTGGTTGCCGAAGACCGGGTTGAGCACGCCGACCACGTCGACGCTGTTGCCGCTGACGTTCACCGGCAGGTGGACCGGGAGCTGGACGCCGTTGCCGGAGACCGCGCCGGCCGAGTCGGCGGCGGTTCCGTGTGCCGACGAGCCGCCCTTGCTGACGGAGCCGGACGTGGCCGAACCGGCCGTCCCGGACCCGCCGCCGTTCGCGCAGCGGTTGCCGAACGAGGGGTTGAGCAGCCCCACCACGTTCACGGTGTCCCCGCACACGTTCACCGGAACGTGCACCGGGAGCTGGATGGTGTTCCCGGAGACCGCTCCGGGTGAGCCGGCCGCCGCACCGTCGGCGGAGGCTCCGTCGGCCGCGAAAGCGGCGGTCACCGGCATGGCCACGGCCATCGCACCGGAGGCCGCGACGACCGCGAACACACCGTTTCGGGTAGCCCGTCTCATAGGTTTCCTGCCTTCCAGACAACGTCGCGGGCACTCACCCGCATCCGCTACAACGCAGGCGAACCGCCCAAGTTATGGCCAATCAATCTTTCACCCCACTGAGTGACATGTTTCTTCGAAACACCTGTAAAGCCATCGAATAATCATTGATCACACCGGAAGGTGCGAAGTGTAGGCCGCCGGGCGTGGTCCCGCTCCTCCGGAGGCGACCCTCATCAGCCCCGCTTATGGTGAGCGAGGGCGCGCCCCGGTCCGCGACGGGTGGGCCCCGGGAGGCGATCCATGCTGGCCAAGCTCTCCACACGGCCCGCCCTGCGGCGGTGCGCGGGAGCCGGGGTCCTCACTCTGGCCCTGCTCGGGGCCGGGCTGCCCACGGCGGCCGCCGACGCGCCCCGGCCCGACCTTGCGCGCTTCTACCGGCAGAAGCCGGCCTGGACGGCCTGCGAGGGCCCGGACATGCCGAGTGACCTGCGGTGCGCGAAAGTGACCGTCCCGCTCGACTACGCGCACCCCGGTGCCGGCACCCTCGACCTCGCGCTGGCCCGTTACCGCGCCACCGGCCCGTCGCGGGGCTCGGTGCTGCTGAACTTCGGCGGTCCCGGCGGCCAGGGCGTCAACGCGCTCGCCGCAGGTGGCAAGGACTTCATGGACCTGACCAACGGCTACGACGTGGTCAGCTTCGACCCGCGGGGCGTCGGGCGCTCCTCCCCCGTCAGCTGCGGCGAGGGCGGCGACCCGGCCCTGCCGGTGGCGGCCGAGAGCTTCGACCTGGACCGCCCCCAGGGCGTGCTGAAGCGGCTGCGGCAGGCCGCCGACGAGTGCGCCCGGAACTCCGGGCCGGTGCTGCGCCACATAGGCACCGTGGACGCCGCCCGGGACATGGACGTCGTCCGCGCGGCCCTCGGCGACAAGAAGCTCAACTATCTGGGCTTCTCCTACGGCACCCGGCTCGGCGCGGTGTACGCCGCGCAGTTCCCGCACCAGGTGGGCCGGATGGTCCTGGACGGGGTGGACACCCTGACCGAGCCGCTGTCCGAGCAGGGCGTGGCGGGCGCCCAGGGCCAGCAGACGGCACTGGACGACTTCCTCGACTGGTGCACGACCGACCTCGGCTGTCCGTTCGGGCAGGACCGGCGCGCGGCCGGGAACCGGGTCGTGCGACTGGTGCGCTCGCTCGACGAGAATCCGGTGCCCGCGGACTTCGGCGGCGCCTTCTCCGGACAGGACCTGGTGGCCGCCATCGGGCAGGCCCTCTACAGCAAGCAGCTGTGGCCCACGCTGGAGCGGGCGCTGGCCTCGCTGGTGAACGACGGCGACACCCGGGGCGTGCTCGGCCTCACCTCCGGCGCCGGCTCCGCCCTGCCCGTCCGGCAGCCGGGGGCCGGCAAGGGCGGCGACCGGCAGCGCGTGGACGGCGGTCTGGTGGACGCCGAGGCCGTCCCGGCGGACAACCTGCCGGCCGCGCTGATGGCGATCAACTGCGCGGACGACCCGGACCGGCCGGGCGAGGCGCGGATCGCCGCGGACCTCAAGGACCTGCGGGCCGCCTACGAGCAGGCGTCACCGGTCTTCGGCCGCTTCCGGCTGTCCCAGCTGCTGATGTGCTACGGCCGTCCCAAGGGCACGAAGTACATCCGGGACGAGGTCAAGGACGTGCACTCGGCCAGGATGCTGCTGGTCGGCACGCGCGGCGACCCGGCCACGCCGTACCGCTGGACGGTGGAGACCGCCGCACGCCTCGGCCCGTCGGCCGTGGTGCTCGACAACAAGGGCGACGGGCACACCGGCTACTCCTCGTCGATCTGTGTGCACCGCAAGATCGACGACTTCCTGCTCTACGGCTCCCTGCCCGCCGGCGGCAGCTCCTGCTCCGCGGACCGCGAGGGCTGGGGCTCCACCACGAACTCCTCCGACTGACCCCAGGTGTGGTGCGAACGGGTGACAGGAGCGCGTCCCGGAAACCTCTCGGCCGGCCCGGACGTCACACAGGGCAGGCGCGCCCCGGCCCGCCGTACCCGTACGCGACCGCGACAGGGGGAACCCGTCATGCGTATCCGCTCCACCATCGCCGTACTCGCGGTCTGCGCCGCCACCGCGCTGCTGCTGACCGCGCCGCAGAGCCAGGCCGCGCCGGCCCGTGCCACGCCCCCGCGCTGCGCGGAGAAGGCGCTGACGATCCGGGCGAAGGCGGTACCCGCCGATCCCAGGGTGGTGCGCGTCGGCGTGACCAACCGGGGCGCCCGCGCCTGCGTCGTGGACCGCGTGCCCACGGTGACGTTCGGCGGCCTGGACGGGGCCGCGCTGCCGGTGCCGCGCGGCGGCGGCGGGACGTACCTGCTGCGGCCGGGCGTCACCGCCCACGCGGCCGTCCGCACCATCGGCGACCCGGCGGACCCCCAGGTCCGCCGGGCGGACTCGGTCACGGTGGCCGCGTCGTCCTCGCAGTGGGGCGCCACCTTCACCGCCGCGCGGCTCGGCACCGGGAGCCGGGTGCGGGTGTGGGAGCCGGTGACGACCTGGTGGCAGGCGACGGCGGCGGCCGCCGACCGGGCCCTGAGGGTCAGCTGAGGTCCAGCTCCGGCGTGTAGAGGTCGAGCCACTGGGCGAGGTCGAGGGTGCGTTCCAGACCCCGGCGGCCGACCTGGGTGCTGACGGGGGTCTCGCGTTCGGCGGCCGCGCGGACCCGCTCGCGGTCCACGAGGTCGAAGACGCGGTGGGAGGGCCGGGCCAGGAGTTCCCTGGCCTGGTCCTGCAGGGCGCGGGCGTAGCGGGGGTCCTGGGTGGACGGGTACGGGCTCTTGACCCGCTCGTACACCGAGCGCGGGAGGACGTCGGCGGTGGCCTCCCTGAGCAGGCTCTTCTCTCGGCCGTCGAAGGACTTCAGCGACCAGGGCGTGTTGTAGACGTACTCCACGAGCCGGTGGTCGCAGAACGGCACCCGGACCTCCAGGCCGACGGCCATGCTCATCCGGTCCTTGCGGTCGAGCAGGACGCGGACGAAGCGGGTCAGGTGCAGATGGCAGATCTGCCGCATCCGGTACTCGAAGTCGCTCTCACCCTCCAGACGCTGGATGCCGGCGACGGCGGTGCGGTAGCCGTCGGCGACGTAGCCCTCCAGGTCCAGCGACTTCGCGAGGTCGGGGCGGAGCACGTCGGTGTCGTCGCCGAACCGGCGGCCGAAGCGCACCAGCCAGGGGAAGGTGTCGGCGCGGCGGGCCTCCTCGTCGAAGAACTGCAGGTAGCCGCCGAAGACCTCGTCGGCGGACTCGCCGGACAGGGCGACCGTCGACTGGTCGCGGATGGCGCGGAAGAGCAGGAGCAGCGAGGTGTCCATGTCGCCGAAGCCGGCCGGCAGGTCACGGGCGCGGATCACCCGCTCGCGCACCGCGGGGTCGGCGAGGGACCGGGCGTCGAGGACGATGTCCTGGTGGTCGGTGCGGGCGAGTTCCGCCACGTCGTGCACGAAGGGCGTGTCGGGGGTGCCGCGCAGTTCGTCGGCGACGAAGTTGTCGGTCTGGCCGACAAAGTCGACGGCGAAGCTGCGTACCTTCTCGCCCCGCTCGGCGAGCTGCCGGGCGGCGAGCGCGGTCATGGCGGAGGAGTCGAGGCCGCCGGAGAGCAGGGTGCAGCGCGGGACGTCGGCGACGAGCTGGCGGCGCACGATGTCGTCGAGGAGCGAGCGCACGGTGGCGACGGTGGTGTCGCGGTCGTCGGTGTGCGGCCGGGTCCGCAGCCGCCAGTAGACGCGGGTGGCGAGGCCCGTGCGGCCGACGGTGACGACGGTCCCGGGTTCGACCTCGCGCATGCCGTCCCAGACGGCGTGCCCGGGTGTCTTGACCATGGTGAACAGCTCGCGCAGCCCGTCCGCGCCGACGCGCGGCCGGGCCAGCGGGTTGGCGAGGATCGCCTTGGGCTCGGAGCCGAACAGGACGCCGTCGGCGGTGGGGTGGTAGTAGAAGGGCTTGACGCCCATGCGGTCGCGGATCATCACCAGCCGGTCGTGGCGTGCGTCCCAGACGGCGAAGGCGTACATGCCGTTCAGCCGCTCCGCCACGGCGTCGCCCCATTCCAGGTAGCCGTGGAGCACGACCTCGGTGTCGGAGTCGGTGGTGAAGCGGTGGCCCCGGCCGGTGAGTTCGCGCCGCAGTTCGGTGAAGTTGTACGTCTCCCCGGAGTAGACGAGGGCGACGGCGCCCTCGGGGGTGCGGACGGACATGGGCTGGCGGCCGCCGGGGAGGTCGATGATGGCGAGCCGGCGGTGGCCGAGGGCGGCGGGGCCCTCGGCCCAGGTGCCCCGGTCGTCGGGTCCGCGGCAGGCCATGGTCTCGGTCATGGCGTGCAGCGCGCCGGCCTCGGCGGTCAGCTCGCGGTCGAAGGAGACCCACCCGGTGATGCCGCACATGCCCCAGCCTCCTGCCTCCGGTCGGCGGCCGGCCCCTCGCTCACGCGGGTGAACCGGGGTGGGGGGAGGACGTCCGCCGAACCAGTTGTATCGAGCACCTATATGACGAGCGTCCGTCAGGCTCGGGCGGCGGTCAACGCGGGCGCGTCCGGGGCGGCCTGCGCTCCCCCGTGGTTTCGGCCGCGTTTTGCCCGCGCGAGGGTGAGGGAGCGCCCCGGCAACGGGCCGGGGCACCGGGAACAGGCCACATGCAAAAACTTCGCCAAGCGGCGTCCGGGTCAGCCCTTCCCGGCGAGGAAGCGGTCCAGCGCGGCGGTCAGCTCGGCGGGCTTCTCCACCGGCAGCTCGTGGCCCGCGTCGATGATCCGGACCTCGGCGTCCGGGTAGGCCTTCGCCATGCGCAGCATCTGCCGCACCGGGAGCTGGACGTCGTGGTACCCGTGGATCATCAGGGTGGGCGTGCGGATCTCACCGGCCCGGTCCAGGAGGTCGAAGGCCCGCATGGCGCCGTACAGGGTCATGACGACCTCGCGCGGGGTCCCGGCGGAGGAGCGGATGTACTGCCGGATCTCCTCGCGCGGGTGGCCGGGGGCGAACGCCCGCTGGATGTTGGTCGCCACGAACATCTTGTACGGCACCAGGGTGGAGGCCGCCATGAGCAGGCCCCGGCCGCGGCTGTAGGTCATCCGGCCGATGGAGTTGACCAGCACCATGCGCTCCACCCGCTCGGGGTGGGCGAGGGCGATGGTCTGGGAGATCATCCCGCCCATGGAGTGGCCGACCAGCACGAACCGTTCGACGCCGAGGTGGTCGAGGAGGGCGAGGACGTCCGTCGCCAGCTCCGCGATGGTGCGCACCCCGGCCCCCGTGCTCTCCCCGTGCCCGCGCAGGTCGAGCCGGATCACCCGCCGGCCGGCCCGGAAGTGCTCCAGCTGGTGGTCCCAGCGGTGCCGATTCGCGGTCCAGCCGTGGACGAACACCAGCGGCACGTCCACGGCGTCCCGGGGGCCCTCGTCGTCGTACGTCAGTACGGCGCCGTCGACGTCGAGCTGCGGCATGGGGGCCTCCTGGGTGCGTTCGGGTTACTGACCGGTACGGTAACGGGCCGCGAGGCCCGCCGTCACCGGCCTTCGCGGGGGAATCTCAGCGGTGTCCGCCGAGGAATTCCAGGATGTGCCCGAAGACGTCGAGTGCCGCTCCGCGCCCCAGGAAGGTGTCCAGGTGACCGTAGCCCGGGATCTCGGTGTACGAGACGTCGAGCTGCGGCTGCCGGCGGGCCAGGACCTCGTGGCAGAGCCGCTGCGAGTCCAGCCACAGCCCGTTCTCGCTGCCCGAGAGCAGCAGGACGGGGGTGTCGATGCGGTCGGCGGCGTCCAGCGCGTTCGGCGGCAGGGCCCGGTAACGCAGGTCCGTGTCGTTCCAGCGCACCACGCTGCGGGCCAGCTCGATCCGGCGCAGGTGGGGCAGGATCCACAGCGGGGCGGGGCCGAGCAGTTCGGCGAGCCGGTCGTGGGTGGTGCGGTGCAGGTTCTCGTGGACGAACAGCGAGGCCCCGGTGCCCCAGGCCGAGTGGTGCAGGATCTGGCAGGTCGGGTCGGGGCAGTCCGCCCCGCGGGAGGCCAGCGCGAACAGCGGGGTGTACTTCGACCACAGGCCGACTCGGCGGAAGTCGACCGGGATGTGGTCGATCCGGGTCTTCAGCAGTTCCCCCGCAACGGACATCCGCAGCGAGGTGCGGCCGGCCAGCTTCGGGGTCAGGAAGACGCCCTGGGAGACCACGCCGGCGAGCCCCGGCACCAGCCCGGCCGTGAGGCTCAGAGAGAGAGTGAGGGACCCGATGCAGTGGGCCACGACGAACAGCGGCCGGTCTCCGATGCGCCGCCGGATGTGAGCGACGGCCTCCGGGATGTCGTGGAGCGCCACGTCGTCGTAGGTGTAGCGCCGGCCCGTCTCGTTGTACGGCAACCTGCTGCTGCCCCGCCAGTCCAGCAGCCAGGGCTCGTAGCCGTCGTCGAGGAGGACGTCGACCAGGTTCCGGGTCTCGGGCAGCAGGAACATGTCGGCGGAGGCGGTGTGGCCGTGCAGGAGCAGGACGGCGGGCCGGGTCGGGTCGCCGCTGTCGACGCGGGTCAGGCCGAGCCGGACGCCGTCGCTGGTGCGGAACGGGATCTCCTCGACCCGGGCGGGGTCGAGGCGGTGGCGCAGCGGGCGCGGGGCCACGGTGGTGCGGACCCTGCGGAGCGCCGGCCGGGCCGTCCTGGAGGGCTTGGTCCTGAAGATCATCGGTTCGGCTCCGTGAGGGTGGTGGTGCGGCGCAGGTCGAGCAGGTCCGCGGCGGCCCGGGCGAAGGGGGCGAGCAGTCCGCGGCCCATCTCCACGCCGAACCAGGCGAGCCAGGTCAGCTTGGCGGCCCGCTTCTCCTGGGCGGTCAGGCGCGGGTCGACCCGGATGCCGTCGATCTGGTCGCGGACGTAGGAGTCGGCGGGCACGACGACCTCGCCCAGCAGGCTCGCCGCCTCGCCGTCGCGGCCGATCTCCACGGTGAGCGCGCGGGTCTGCCGCCACAGGTCCCGCCGGGCGCGGGCGTACTTGCGGCCCTCGAGCCACCACACGCCGCCGTCCGCGTCGCGCAGCGTGAGCCGGTAGCGCAGCAGCTGGTGGCGCAGTCCGTGCCGCTGCGGGATGCCCTCCTCGGGGCGGACCCAGACGTCACCGCGCTCCACGGTGAGCGGCTCGGCGTGGATCGCCGGGCAGGTCACCTCGCCGCCGACGTCCACCCGGCGCTCCTTGACCAGCTGATACATGCTCGCGATCGACAGGGTCAGCGCCATGGAGCAGGGAGTGGTGGCGGTAGCGCCGACCGGCCCCACGGTGCCCTCGGTCGTCTCGGCGAACCACAGGTAGGGCTGGTCGTCCCGGTGCGGCAGCCGGGCCAGGCCGTCGCCGGCGAGCTTCTCGAAGGTCTTCAGCTGGGCCTGGGCGTCGTACCGCGCCGCGGGCGGCAGGCCCAGGGCGGCGACCAGGGCGTCGGTGCGTTCCGCCTCGGCGGCCGGGCCCTGCAGGGTGGCCTCGCACAGCTTCAGCGCGGTGGGACTCTGCAACACCCTTGAGAGGAAGGCGAGTTCGGGCACCGGCTCGGCCTTCAGCCGGTCGAGGGCGTCGGCGCGCCACTCGTCCCAGTCCTGGACGCGTACGTGCATACCGCCCAGGGCCATGTCCCGCACCACGTCGTCGAGGGTGTTGGGCACGCCGGTGAGGTTGTAGTCAAAGCCCCAGGCGTCGGGTTCGCAGACCGTGGCGACGGCGACCCGGCTGACCCAGTCCACGGGGGCCGCGTTGAGGTAGCGGAACGCCGGTACGGTGCGGAAGCGGCCGAAGGCGGAGATCAGGCCGCTGCTGAGGTCCTGCGGGTTGTAGGCGCCGGTCTTCGTGTGCCCGCCGATCCCGCCGGGGCGCAGGGCGGTGACGACGAGTCCGTGGTCGCGCGCGCGGCGCAGCGCGACCTCGGCGGCCCACTTGGACTGGTCGTAGCCGGAGACGAGCCGGTCGACGTGGGCCAGCGGGTCGTCCTCGCCCATGGAGGTGATGCCCACCTCGTTGAACACGGCGACGGACGAGATGTGGTGCAGTGGTTTGGGTCGGCCGGTCGCGGCCAGTTCGGCGAGGGTGAGGGTGCCCAGGACGTTGCTGGAGCGCAGCGACTGGTAGCCGCGCAGGAAGTCCACGGCGGCGGCCACGCCGACGACGCTGTCGAGTTCGTGGGCGAGGGTGTGCCACTGCTCGTCGGTGAGGCCGAGGCGGGGGCGGCGGATGTCGCCGGGCAGCACGGTGACGCGCCGGCGCACCTCCGACGACCACGGCAGCCGGTAGCTGCGCAGCTGGGCGCCGAGCCGTTCGGTCGCCGCCTCCAGGTCGGCCGCACGGACCAGGCAGTACACGTGGGCGTCGCTGTGCCGCAGCAGGTCGAGCAGCATGTGACCGCCGAGGAAGCCGGTCGCCCCGGTCAGCAGGACGCGACGGGGCGGCAACGGCTCGGGCACGTCGGTGAAGGGCAGCCGGTCGGCGAGGGCCAGGTCGGCGAGGATCTGGTCGAGATCTTCCCGCCTCGCCCGGGCGCTGGGGTCACCGGCGCGGTGCAGGGCGCCTGGAACGGTGGCGGGTGCGGTGCGGGGGGACGGGACGGGGAG